>CBFHRO010000147.1:0-1042 GCA_965658245.1 uncultured Flavobacteriales bacterium | reverse complement strand
AAGGTGGCTGACACTTCAAGCAGTTGATCCCCTGTGTCGGTCAATTCCAACAAGTAGGAAAGAGAAGTCCCAGTCTCGACGGCCACTTCTTCGCCATTGATGGAGAGGCTCAACTCTGCGCTCTGCGTGGCCTGTACGACAACGGAGACGCTCTCGCCCGGAGCGGCCACAGAGGCGCTTGCGGGATGGGTGATGACCACCTCAAACGAGCCGTCAGAGACATCGTGAAAAATGTCTCCCTCGTCAGCGGTTTTGCCCACCACACTGCCGTCGGCGTTGCGGAACACAAAGGCGAGTTGTTCGATGGAGACCCCTTCGGGAACGCCATAGTATTCCGCCAGAGTCAGCCCGCCAAAATCAAAGCTGTGTACTGTTCCGTCCACAGGAATCAACGTGTTGCCGGCATTGGCCGTACTGGCGTTGTTGCCGTTGGGCCAGGGGTTTTGTACGTATTGCCAATCTGCGGGAGATGTGCTTTCGGATGTGATGATGCCGGTATGGGCATAGACAAAGGGGCAGGGAGGGCATGGCGGTTCCTCGTTGATCAGCGCAGCGTTGCCCTGACTGACGTCGTAGTACAGCGTCACCACATCGTCTTGGGTTGGAAAGGCAGGCTCCGTCCAAACGATTTGGGCCTGGAGCGAGGGCATGAGCAACGCGACCAAAAGGACACTCAAAAACGGGGGAAGTAAAAGGGGCTTCATGTCAGGAGTTGGGAGGGGTCAAGGTGGAGTCGAAGGTGAACAACTGGGCAGGCTTGTGGAGCACGCCTTCCTCTTTTTCATTGAGCGGAACCACGTGTTCCATTCGTTTAATATTCTTTCGGAAATTCCTCTTATCCAGCTTTTTGTTGAGCACTACTTCGTGCAAAGATTGAAGTTGTCGGAGGGTGAATTTTTTGGGGAGCATTTCAAATCCAATGTGCTTGGACTCGAGTTGTTCCCGCAACACTTGAAGGGCCAAAACGGCGATGTCGTCGTGGTCAAAGGCGAGCTCCGGCAGGTGGTCCACGTCTGTCCATTCTGCCTCTCCGGCAAAGGAA
>CBFHRO010000146.1:0-1104 GCA_965658245.1 uncultured Flavobacteriales bacterium | reverse complement strand
ATGGCCTACTTCACCGACAGTGTGACCATCGAAAAGACCTTGGAGCTTCCTTGTGAAGGCACCTTGGCCTTGCTCACGGGCTGCGACAACCCCAAGACGTGGAAATTTGCCTCGGATGCAGGTGCGATTGCCATTGGACCTGAGCCAGGTTCGACAGAGTGGTATGCTTCACCTGCAGGCGCCCTTGTCGACTTCCAATACGACGACCGCTGGTCGCTCACGGAGGACGGCGAGTTCATCTACAACAACAATGGCGGCACGATGAACCCCTTTGATGGATACATCGAAACGACCATGACGGTGGCACCTTCCACGTACACCCTGGAATTGCAAGCGGGCCCCAATGGCGAGGACCTTTTCACTGTCAATGGATTGACCACGGAAGCAGCAGAGATTTGCGGATGGATGGGCGTGTGGGATTCCGGTCCGACGTACACCATTTCTGAGTTGACCGAAGACCGCCTCGTGTTGAATGCCCTTCAACAAGGAGGGGATTGCGTCAATCCTGTAGGCAGTGGTTACTTCACCTTGATTTTTGCCGCGGAATGATGCGTTCAACATGGTCCACCAACCTGCTTGGCGGGTTGGGATTGATGGCGCTTGCCGTGGGGTGTTCTGACTGTGGAGGCGGTCCGGAACCGACGAATTCTGAAATTCAGTTCGTGGCAGATCGCACCTCCCTGGAAAACACCTTCAACAGCACGTTCCGGTTTGAGGTTCGCCTCGACGCGAGCAACACGGCCCAAGTCATGGTGGATTACGAAACGGTGGAAGGCACGGCCAAGGAAGGGGAGGATTTTGAGCCCCAGTCAGGCACGCTTGTGTTTGAGCCGGGTGACCTGATTGCCCAAATCGAAGTTCCCATCGTGATTGACGATGGCTTGGAGCCGGACGAGCAATTCACAGTGGTGCTTTCCAACCCAGTTAATGGCTACCTGCAGGGCAACCAGCAGGTCGCCACGGGCACGATTTTGAATGACGATACGGAGTTGGACATCTCCCTTCCTGAAGGGGGGTACGACACGCCGCACTCTCCATCCAACCCCCCAGAGGGGATGACCCTTGCGTGGTCTGATGAGTTTGATGGTACGGCCATCAACCCAG
>CBFHRO010000145.1:0-1327 GCA_965658245.1 uncultured Flavobacteriales bacterium | reverse complement strand
CGACACCCCTGAAGACATTTTCAACAGCCCGTTCAACTCAGGATGGAATGCTGCGGGAATCAACCCGGCTTTTCTTTCCGCTTTCCCCGATCTCGCGGACGACAGCTACGCCACCATTGGACTTTCGGGACCGGCCTCTTTGGCCGCAGCAGGATCGGCAGATCCCTCCCTCGTGGAAGACAATGCACTGAGCCCCACAGTGTCCAATTACTTCCTGTCCGGAGGGACCAACCTCAATGTCAACACCCTCACCGGGGCAAGTTGGTACGTTCTCAACACAGCCACCAACGCACTGCCCTCAGATGGCCGTTGGCTTGTGATGCAAATCACCACCACAGGCAGCATTTCTGGCCAATTGAACTATCAAGTTTTCCCTTTTGGTGAAGGCGACGACCAATTGCGCATCAGCAACACTTTTGACGGGGTGGGAACCTTTCCCGCACAGGACGTTCCTGGCTGCACGGACTCAGCCGCCTGCAACTACGACAGCAGCGCCAGCGTGGATGATGGCTCATGTCAATTCTGCGGATGCGACGATGCGTCCACGGCTGAAGGCTACACCTTGACTGTCGAGACCAGTGCTGCCACGGATCCTGGCTTGACGCGCTACCGCTTTTTTGTGGACATGATGGATGCCAGCGACACGTTCAGCGCCGTGTTTGGCAACAGCGAGCAGCCTTTGCTCGTCAATGTGCCGAGCGGTGCGTTCAACACGGGGTTCAACACGAGTTGGAGTGCCTCTGGACTCAACCCCGCATTCGTGTCGCAGTTTCCTGAAATGTCGGACGACACCTACGCCACCATCGGTTTGACGGGGCCTGCCTCAACTTCGGGCATTGCAGATGCCGCAGACCCTGGGCTTGCAGAAGACCCTGACCAAAGCATCACACCATTCTTCCTCACGGACGGCGCCACGCAGCTCGCTGCCAACATGATTGTGGGATCGTCTTGGTTTGTGCTGAACGACGCGGGCAATGCCGCTCCCAATGAGGACTTGCAAGTGCTTGTCCTCCAAGTGACCACCGCCGGCGAAATTTCTGGCCAAATCAATGTTCAAGTCTTTCCCATGGGCGACGGTGACGCGGCCCAAGTGCTCAACTTCCTGTTTGATGGAGCTGGCACTTTCGCGCCCACAAGCGATGCCAACGCTTGTGGATGCACGGACGAAGCCGCTTTGAACTTCGATGCTGACGCGGAATACGACGACGGTTCTTGCGACTACAGCCTCCCCGGATGCACGGACGACGAAGCGTGCAACTACGACAGCGAAGCCAATGAAGACGACGGCTCATGCCTTGACGACGATGCCCTCGGGGTGTGCGGAGGC
>CBFHRO010000144.1:0-1355 GCA_965658245.1 uncultured Flavobacteriales bacterium | reverse complement strand
GACCCCCTCGACGGTTCAGTTTCTTACGACACCCGTGGCCAGTGGGGCGGTGTGATCCTCTTGGGTGACGCTTCAACCAACTTCGGCGGTGTGGCCCAAATCGAAGGAATCCCCGCCGACAACGACCGCGCTTCTTACGGCGGTTCGAACGACGCACACAGCGCAGGCATCATGCGCTACGTCTCCATCCGTCACGGTGGAACGCAGCTCGCAGCGGCCAACGAAATCAACGGCTTGACATTGGGCGGTGTCGGAAGCGGCACCGTGCTCGACCACATTGAAGTGGTGTCCAACCTCGACGACGGCATCGAGTTCTTCGGCGGAACGGCTTCCATCACGAACGCAGTGGTGGCCTTCGCTGGAGACGACAGTTTCGACTGGGACCAAGGGTACCGCGGCATGAACAACGCCAACTGGCTTGCCATCCAAGACGTACCCAACGGCATCGGTGACCGCGGTGGTGAATTGGACGGCGATGACTCTGACGACGGAAACGTCTCTGCAGACGAAATGCCATTCTCAACGCCTTCTGTCACTGGATGGACAGTGGTGAGCGCCGGCAACAACCAAGGCTTCCTCTTCCGCAACGGTTCAGGTGGCAACGTGACCAACGCGTTGATCACAGGCACCAACGAAGGCATCGAAATCGAACACAAAGCTGACGAAGTCGAAGACGCGTTCGACCGCTGGTTGGCTGGTGACCTCAACCTCAGCAACATCAAGGTCGTTGGCGGCACAGACGCCATTGACTACGATGGAGCCATTGTCGCTGACGGCGACGCACAACTGGATGCCTACGCTTCAGCCAATGGCATCGCGTTGGACGCAGGTGCAGACATCGACTACACATTCGCGTTCGACGCGGCAGGCCAATTGGCCTCGGACAAGCTCTACCTCGACGGGTCAAACGGCTCAGGACACAGCTTCGCCCTCGGATGGACTTTCTGTGACGAGCGTCAGATGTTTGCGGCAACACTCGAAGATGCACAAGGTCCTGCACTCTCTTGCGACTGCCCCCCACTCGCAGACCGCACCGAGGTGACCGTCACTGACGCCGGTCAGGGAACGGGAACCACCACTTGGACGTGCGACAACACTTACATCCTCGACGGATACGTATTCGTGAACTCTGGTCAGACCTTGACCATCGAGCCAGGCACCGTCATCAAAGGTGCAGCAGGTGCCGGTTCTGACGCCTCGGCATTCATCGTGGCCAACGGCGGAACGGTCAATGCAGAAGCGCTCGCTGAGTGCCCCATCATCTTCACATTCGCAGGAGACCCCCTCGACGGTTCAGTTTCTTACGACACCCGTGGCCAGTGGGGCGGTGTGATCCTCTTGGGTGACGCTTCAAC
>CBFHRO010000143.1:0-1386 GCA_965658245.1 uncultured Flavobacteriales bacterium | reverse complement strand
AGATCACCCGCACGTCGTCGCTCAACGTCAGCAACATCTTCCGAAAGTTCTCGGCCTGGGCGCTCGTTCCGGGCTCAAACACCCCACTCATCTTCGTGAGCCCATCCACAATGGCCCGCTCCTTGGGCCCAAACATCCGCTCCACGTCCTCCAGCGTCATGTAGGTGTCCTCCACGGTGTCGTGCAGCAGCGCGCACACGATGCTCGTCGTTCCCAAGCCCATCTCCTCGGCCACGACCCGCGCCACGGCAATCGGGTGGTAGATGTACGGTTCCCCGCTCTTGCGCCGGATGTCTTTGTGCGCGTCGAGCGCCACGTCAAACGCCTTGCGAATCGCTTTGCGCTCCGAACGCTTCTTGGAATTTTTCGCCGCACGCAACAGCCCCCGGTACCTCCGAAGGATCTCTTGCTTTTCCGCTTCCAGGTCGAATTCCATTCGCCCAAAGTTCGGCAATCGCTTCTCAACCTCACTCGCCGTCGCCTGCCCTAATTTCGCACCATGACCGACGCTTCTTTGACCTCGTGGATTGACGTGCCTGCGGGCCACGATTTCCCGCTCGCCAACCTCCCGTTTGGCATCTTCTCGACGCCCAATCGCTCGGCCCGCCCGGGCATGCGCCTCGGCGATCGGGTCCTCGACCTCAGCGCCTTCCACGCCCTGGGGTTGTTGAACGACCTCGGGCTGTCTGCGGAAGTCCTCGCCGCCCCGGTGCTCAACCCCCTGATGAAGCTCGGCAAGCCAACCACCGTCGCCCTGCGCAAGCGCGTCCAAGCCCTCATGGCGGCCAACTGCCCAGACCTCCGCGACCAACACCACGCCCACGCTTCCTGCCTCGTGCCCGCCGCGACCGTCACCATGCACATGCCGGTCGAGGTCGGCGACTACACGGACTTCTATTCGAGCGAAGACCACGCCCGCAACGTCGGCAAGATGTTCCGCGACCCGGACAACGCCTTGCTCCCCAACTGGAAGCACATGCCGGTCGGCTACCACGGCCGGGCCTCAAGCATCGTCGTCAGCGGCACGCCCATCCGTCGCCCCATGGGCCAAACTCGCCCCAGCGACGACCAGCCGCCGGTCTTTGGCCCGTCGCGCCTCCTTGACTTCGAACTCGAAATGGCCTTCGTCACCTTCGACGGCAAGGCGCTCGGTGAACGCATCACCACGGCCGAGGCGGAGGAGTACATCTTCGGCCTTGTGCTCTTCAACGATTGGTCCGCGCGCGACATCCAAAAATGGGAATACGTCCCCCTCGGTCCCTTCCTCGGCAAGAACTTTGGTTCCTCCATATCCCCATGGGTCGTCACCCTCGAAGCCCTGGACCACCTCCGCGTTGCTGGACCCCAACAAGACCCCGCCGTACTCGAGTACCTGAAGTATGACGG
>CBFHRO010000142.1:0-1460 GCA_965658245.1 uncultured Flavobacteriales bacterium | reverse complement strand
CCCCGAGGCGGCTCTCTTTTGGGAGCTTCAGGATGCCCAAATAGGCATGGCGAAAATCGGCGGCGATTTCAGCCTCAATGTGTGCCTTGGCTTTGGCGTCAAAGCGTCCCATGTCCACGCCGGGGAAGTACACGCGGCCCTTGTCTTCGAAGTCGTCCTTCAGGTCGCGCAAGAAGTTGACCTTCTGGAAGGCTGCACCCAGACTGCGCGCGTTGGGCAACAACCGCTCGTACGCCTCACGGTCCCCAAACACAAATACGTGCAAGCACATCAGCCCCACCACTTCGGCGGATCCCACGATGTAATCGTCGTATCCCTGGCGGTCGTAGGCCGTGCGGTCGAGGTCCCACTCCATGGAACGGAGGAACAAATCCACGTGCTCGCGGTCAATGTTGTACTTGGCAAAGGACTTCGCAAACGCATGCAAAATGGGGTTGCTGCTCATCCCGTGGTCGAGCGCCCAATAGGTGTCCTCTTTGAAGCGCGCGAACATGGCCTCCTGTTGAGGCCCGTGCAGGGTGTCCACGATTTCATCGGCGTAGCGCACAAAACCGTAGATGTTGTAGATGGCCTCACGCAGGGAGGGCGCCAAAAAGCGGATGCCCAGCGAGAAGCTCGTGCTGTAAGCTTTGGTCGTGCGCTTGGCGCATTCCGAGGCAACGTCGTCGTAGAGTTTCAGTGCGTCCATGACGAGGGATTAACCTTGGAAGGAGGGTTCATGTTCAACGGACAGGTCCACAGACGTGGCTTCCTGAGGCATGATGCCCAAACGGTTCAAGTACCTCCCGGTTTCACGGGCCGCCACTTCCCCTGAAATCAGCGAAGGAGGCACCCCAGGACCGGGTGTGGTGAGCTGCCCTGCGAAATGCAGTCCCGGCAATTTCGACCGCATCTTGGGTTTCCAGAATGCGGTTTGACGCAAGGTGTTCGCGAGTCCATAGGCGTTGCCTTTGTAGCTCGAGTATTCCTCCTGGAATTCCTTGTGCGCAAAACTGCGGGTGTAGGTGATGTGCGGACGCAAGTCTCGTCCAAGATGCGTCTCGAGGCGCGTCAAGATCTCTTCAAAGTACCGATCGCGCTCGGTGCCGTTCTCCGTGAGGCCTGGGGCGAGCGGGATGAGGAAGAAGAGGTTCTCGCATCCCTCGGGGGCCACGCTTCGGTCTGTGCGCGAAGGGGCACTCACATAAAACAGCGGATCGTCGGGCCACGCGTTGGTGTCGTAGATCGTCGTGGCATGCGGCCCAAACGGCGTGTCGAAGAACAGGTTGTGGTGCTGGAGTTCAGGCACCCGGCAGTCCACCCCGACGTAGTAAAGCAACGAACTGGGCGACATGGTCCGCTTGTCCCAATACGCTTCGTCGTAGCGGCGCCACTTGGCGGGAAGCAAGGATTGCTCCACGTGGTGGTAGTCTCCCGTGGCCACGACGGCGGCAGCTTCAATGCGCCGTCCATTCGAGAGC
>CBFHRO010000141.1:0-1626 GCA_965658245.1 uncultured Flavobacteriales bacterium | reverse complement strand
TGGCGTCCTTCACGTAGCTGTGCTGGAGGCTCGCGTTGGGCGTGTAGGGCAGGATGACCTTGCCGTGCTTGTCTTTTTGGGTTTCGCCAACCACCGCCATCAACTCCTCGTGCGTGTGGCACTTGCCGGTCGTGTCCTTGTAGAGGAAGAACTTCTGGGCGCGCTCGGCGAACTTCTCGTCGGTGAGCATGCCGTACTCCACGAAGACGCGCAGGTCGTCCCACTGGGCCTCAAACGCTTCGCGGTCCTTCTTGAACATCTGCGCGAGCTTGTCGCTGACTTTCTTGCTGATGTGGCCGGAGATTTTCTTGACGTTGGCGTCCTCTTGGAGGTAAGAGCGGCTCACGTTCAAGGGGATGTCCGGCGAGTCGATCACGCCGTGAAGCAGCGTCAAGAAGTCGGGGACGATGTTCTCCACGTTGTCCGTGATGAACACCTGGTTGGAGTAGAGGTGGATGCGGTTCTTCTGCAGGTCCATCTGCTTCTTCAACTTGGGGAAGTAGAGGATGCCCGTCAGGTTGAAGGGGAAGTCCACGTTGAGGTGGATGTGGAACAGCGGGTCCTCGAAGTTCATGGGGTAGAGGTCCCGGTAGAATTCCTTGTAGTCCTCGTCGTTGAGGTCCGCGGGCTTCTTGGTCCACGCCGGCTCCGTCTTGTTCACCACAAACGGCACGTCCACGCTCACCTTCTTCACCTTGCCGTCTTCGTCGGTTGCGCCTTCGGGGTCGTCGACGTACTCCGACTTGGTGCCTTGCACGATCTCCACCGGCATGAACTTGCAGTACGTGTTCAGGATCTCGCGAATGCGGCCCTGTTCGAGGTATTCCTTCGCGTCGTCGGAGATGTGCAGCACGATGTCCGTGCCGGCCGTGTCCTTGCTGACGTCTTCGAGGGAGAAGTTGGGCGAACCGTCGCAGCTCCACTTCACCGCTTGGCTGCCTTCGCGCTGGCTGAGCGTGACGATGTCCACGCGGTCGGCCACCATGAAGGCCGAGTAGAACCCCAGCCCAAAGTGCCCGATGATGGCCTGCTTCGCGTCGGCGTCCTTGTACTTCTCGAGGAATTCGGTGGCGCCGGAGAACGCGATTTGGTTGATGTACTTGTCGATTTCCTCGGCGGTCATGCCAATGCCCGCGTCGCGAACGGTCAGCGTGCCGGCCTTCTCGTCAAGGACGACCTCGACCTGAGGCGTGTCGGTGATTTCGCCGATCTCGCCGAGCTGGGCGAGCATGGTGCGCTTTTGGGTCGCGTCCACCGCGTTGGAGACGAGTTCACGCAAGAAGATTTCCTGGTCGCTGTACAGGAATTGCTTGATGATCGGAAAGATGTTGTCGGTCGTGACGTTGATCGTGCCTTGTTGTGCCATGGCGTGGTCTGGTTTTTTTCAGTCAAATCAAAAAGGACGCCCCGCAACCGCGAGACGTCCTTCCCTTGTCAATTCCCGTGCCACCTGCGAAATCAGGAGCAGGGCTGTCAAATTCGTCAGGCCCCGGGCCTGACGTGATGACATCGTGTCAGTGTTGAATGACGACGCGAAGGGCGCGGCCATCCTCCACGCGCAGCACGTATGTGCCCGCTTCCAGGCCACTCACGTCGAGGGTGGTTGGGCCCGGAAGCGGGAACATA
>CBFHRO010000140.1:0-1666 GCA_965658245.1 uncultured Flavobacteriales bacterium | reverse complement strand
CAGATTCTCGATTTTGGGCGAGCTTGAATCGGAATGCCCACGGGGTTTGGTTCACAACTTGGACCTTCACCATTTGAAAAGAAAAATCCCGCTCCGACGTTTCGGAGCGGGACCAACTTAACCAAATTATCACTTGATGCTTAGCGTAATGCTAAACTCACTTTAACGTTCCGAAATTACGGCGACTTTTGGGAAGTGCCAATGCTCACGACGACATTTTTCAACAAGGAATGTGAATGCGCCGACAGAAAATGTCTTCAACTTTTGTTGGGTGAGGAAGTTTCAAATTTGAAGCGCATCGCTTACATTTGCACTCCAATTTTTGCAACCATGAAAGAAGGCATCCATCCCGACAACTACCGCTTGGTGGTATTTAAGGACATGAGCAACGAGTATGCGTTCCTCAGCAAGTCCGCAGCGGAGACCAAAGAAACCATTCAATGGGAAGATGGCAATGAATACCCGTTGGTGAAGGTTGAAGTCAGCCACAAGAGTCACCCTTTCTACACGGGCAAGGCCCAATTCGTGGACACCGCGGGTCGCATCGACAAGTTCCGCCAGAAGTACGGGAAGTTCGACAAGAAAGACGGCAAAGCCTGAGGCTCCTGCCCTTGACGCAATCAAAAAAGCCTGCAGCAATGCAGGCTTTTTTGATGCAACCCAGGCGTCAAGCTGGAATGCCCAAAACAGTCTTCAGCTGGGCTCAAGAATGCTGAATGGGAGCCACACTTTGGATGGTCAGTCCGTAGCCTACCGATCCCGTGGTTTGCTTAGAATTGCTCAAAAGCACCAAATTCTTGATCCCAATGTGACGCAAGATTTGGGCGCCGATGCCGCGGTCTTTGGAGTCGAGTTGCGGAAAGCTGCCGCGTTGTTTGGCACTTTTCATGTCGCGGTATGCGAGGAGTTCATCCGCCAATCCCCCGCCATGTCGCGTTTTGTTCAAGAAGACGACTGCTCCTTTTCCCGCAGCTTGAATTTGTTTCAAGGCCTGGTGCAATTCCGGACCTTTTCCAAAGTCGGTCACCTGAAAAATGTCCGCCACCATGCTTGACGCATGAATTCGGACCGGAACGGCTTCGTCGGGTTGCCATTCCCCCATCACCAAAGCGAGGTGGTCGACGTCGTTGGTGGATTGTTTGAAGTTGATCGCTTTGAAGGTGCCAAAAGCGGTGTTCAATTCAACTTCTTCCGTGGCCTGGATCAGGCTTTCATGCTCAAGCCTGTAGGCAATGAGGTCGGCGATTGACACCAATTTCATGTTGTGCTGCGCCGCCAATTTTAGAAGCTCTGGCAGTCTGGCCATGGTGCCATCTTCATTCATGATTTCGACAATCACACCCGCGGGTTCGAACCCAGCCAAGCGGGCAAAGTCGACTGCAGCCTCTGTATGGCCTGGTCGACGAAGCACACCACCTGGCTTGGCACGGAGCGGAAAAATGTGGCCGGGCTTGCCCAGTTCGTCCGGGTTGGTTTGGGGGTCGATCAATGCCGCAATGGTCTTGGCGCGGTCGCTTGCGGAAATGCCCGTGGTGCATCCGTGCCCCATCAAATCCACGGACACGGTGAAGGGTGTTTCATAGGCGGCATTGTTCGATTGGACCATCAAGTCCAATTCAAGCTCGTCGCAGCGAGAATCGAGAAGCGGTGCGCAAATCAACCCGCG
>CBFHRO010000139.1:0-1797 GCA_965658245.1 uncultured Flavobacteriales bacterium | reverse complement strand
CAGGTCGAGGTCCCCGTCGTTGTCCATGTCAGAGAATGACACGCCTCCCGCTTCGGTGGCATCTTGTGGAAGCTCAGTGCCGTCGATGGAGGTCATGTCCGTGAATTGTGCATCGCCATCGTTCCGAAACACACCACAGCGCCCCGTTTCTTCTTGGATGAACAAGTCGTCATCCCCGTCGTTGTCCAAATCGAGCCACAGGATGGCTTTGGTCTCACCCTCCATGTGCCACGGAAGGGGCACGATGTCAAATCCCTGCCCTTCGTTGTTGACAAAGCTACGCAGCGTGCCATCAGAATTCCCTAAGGTCAGGTCGGGCCAACCGTCGTTGTTCCAATCGGCGGTGCTTACCGCAGCTCCATAGTGTCCGTCCCAATTGTATTGAAGGATGCCCAGAGAGGGCGCCGCATTTTGGAAGATTTGGGCACGGCAAGTTTCCGCCGAGAATAACAGCAAAACAACAACACCCCATGATTGGACGCGGAAAGACATGATGAAGTGGAACCCTTTCAAGGCCTTGCCTCAATTTAGGGATTCAATTCGACAGTCAAGTCCTTTTCGGAAAGAGATTGATGGATGGGGGCGAGTTCTTCATAACTGCCGCTCTTGACATTGCACTTGCCCTTGAAATGAACAATCATCGCACATTGCTCAGCTTGCAGGGCATCGTGACCACACGTGCTGATGAGACATTCGATGACATGGTCAAACGTGTTGTGGTTGTCATTGAACAACACAATGTGCCACTCGTCGTCCAGCAAGACGTCGGTCAAAACGTCTTCCTGCGTCAGGGTGTCAGAGCAACGTACTTGGGACATCGAGGTTCGGGATTCGTGGCGCGAAGATAGCATGTCATGCTTGCAGGCGAGGCTTTGGTGACCCGAGTTGCTCGATTTCGAACTTAAACCGCCGGTCGGTGTTCTTTTTTCATCCAGCAGCACATGAAAAAGAACTCCATCCTGATTGTCGGCCTCGGTATACCAAGCGAGTTGACAGACGTCCTTCTCAAGGAGGGGTGCGACATTTTGCGTTCTGAGACTCCACTGCAAGCTGCCATCGTTCTTCTTCGTGGAGACGCACAGGCCGTACTCACCGTGGGAGACCTCGGTGAGGAGTGGGCAGAATTCACGGATGTGGCAATGTCCATGGGGAAACTTGTGGCTGTGGAGAGTTTGGTTTCCGCCCCGTCCTTGGTTGCGGCCCGCGCGAGTGGCAACGGCGATGGCAACGGCAACGGCAACGGCAACGGCAATGGTGGCTACCACGAAGAACATGCGGGCATCAGTGTGGCGGAAGTTGTCCAATTGATTCACCGCCGGGTCTCCGAGCCCACAGCCTCGGTGAACCACATTTACACCAAGGTTGGCAACAAACTACGGAAGGTGCCGCTTGACGACATCTTGTACATCGAGGTGGAAGGCAAATACAGCGCCCTTCAAGTACGCGACCGGAAGTACAATGTGAAGGCATCTTTGAAAGACTTGCTCCAGAAGTTGCCTGCAAATCGGTTTGTCCGTGTGTCGAGAAATTTTGTGGTGAACCTCAGCCGCATTCAGCACATTGACACGTTTCAGTACACTGTGAAGGTCGGGGACATGGAGATTCCCATCAGCCGCACGTACAAGGAGGAGCTGATGCGTCACATTAACCTCATTTGAGGCGCGGCTCGTTCTCGCTTGGGGAGCGAAACGAAAATCCCACCCTCCGAAGAAGGCGAGGTTGCACTGGGGATTCGATGACGGTGTCTTCATTGGAGAGGACCCAAGCCTCGTTTCGGTAGGAGAGGAGCCAACATCC
>CBFHRO010000138.1:0-1896 GCA_965658245.1 uncultured Flavobacteriales bacterium | reverse complement strand
CACGATCCGGAGGGCAACTTCGTGCGGACTTGGGTTACAGAGCTGGAAAACGTTCCCGCCGAGTGGATCCATGCGCCGTGGACCGCCCCGCCCATGGAGGCGGCGATGGGGGGGTGGGCTTTGGAGGCGTATCCCGATCCCATGCTGGACTTGACCGAAGTGGCGCGCGCGGCCCGCGAACGGATGTGGGCGTTTCGAAAGCGGCCCGAGGTCAAGGCAGAAGGACGGCGCATCCTGGCCCGACATGTTGTGCCACCACGTGCCCAAACGAAAGGCAGAATGCGCGAACTTTGACCCATGATAGCGCCACGAGATCCAGCCACGCTGTTGCACCACGAGATCGTGGGGGACAACCCCCATGCTCCCTGGATGGTGCTGATTCACGGAGCCGGCGGGTCCATTCGGACGTGGAAGTTCCAAATTGAAGCGTTCGCGCCCCATTACCGTTTGCTCCTCCTCGACTTGCGGGACCATGGGTTAAGCAAGGACATCTTGCCCGAGTTCCCCGCCTACGATTTTGACATCGTGGCGGAAGACATTCTGCGGGTCATCGACCACCTTGGCATTGACAAGGCGCACTTTGTGAGTTTGAGCATCGGCAGCGTCATCCTCCAAAAAATCGACATCGAACGCCCCGAACTCATCGACCGCATGGTCATGGCGGGCGCCATTTTTGACGGAAGCTGGCTCATGCACCTGTTTGTGCACAGTGCCAAAGCCCTCAATTTCATTTTGCCGTACCGGGCGATTTATTGGTTGTTCTCGTTCATTGTCTTGCCGCGACGGAACCATCGCTTGAGCCGATGGATTTTCCGCCGTCAAAGCCGCAAGCTTTCCCAAGGCGAGTACTTGAAGTGGGTGGAGTTGTACAAGCCATTCTTCAAGCTCGTCCGTCAATACGTGCAGCGGCCGGTGATGAAGAAGGGCCTCGTGGTGATGGGCGATCAAGACCACATTTTTTTCAAGGCCGCAGAGCGCTTCACGCAAATTCAACGCAACATGCGCCTCAGCGTCATTGAAAACTGCGGACACGTCTGCAGCATTGAAGCCCCTGAGCTGTTCAACGAGCTCGTGCTGAATTTTCTGAGGGACGTCGACGTGCCTCAGCGGGTGACCGCGTCTCCTGTGCCCAAGTCTTGGGCAGATCTGCGCCAACTCCAATTCGCCAAAGCGTGAAACTCCGCCTTGCCCTTGTTGCCCTGATTTCCTTCGGGGCGTTCTCGGCCTTTGCCCAAACCATCGAAACCGACCGCCCCGACCAAACCGAGGCAGCCACCCTCGTCCCCGTTGGAGGCATCCAGCTTGAAGCGGGTGTGGCCGGCTGGACCTCAGGCGACGCGTCGACCACAGGCTACACGTTGCCGACGGCGCTCCTTCGTTACGGCTTGCACGAACGCTTCGAGCTTCGCGTGGTGGGGCAGCGAGACCAAATGCAGTCCAACTTCATCGACCTGGAGGAGCCTTGGACGTCGGCCAGCGCCTGGGATTTGGGCGCCAAGGTGGCGGGTTGGAACACCGACGCTTCACAAATGTGCTTGCTCGCCCATTACCGATTCCGTCCCGGGGCGAACGATGGAGGACAAGTCCGTCTCAACGTGTCCAAACCTCTGGGCACTCGCTTCAGCATTGGGACAAACATCGGCATGGTCTGGGAGTGGGCCACAGAAGACCAAGCTGCGGTTGGAGAAGTGGAATACACCCTTGCCCTCGGCTACGACGTGACGGAAACCGTGTATGCTTACGTCGAAGCGTTTGGCGCAGGAGGAGGATTGCAAGGGGACGCAGGCCTCGCTTGGCGCCCAGATCCGCTGAGTCAATTCGACGTGAGTGTGGGCTGGACCGACGGTTCAGGTCAATCGTATGTGGCCGTGGGGTGGTCCAAGCTTTGGATGCCCT
>CBFHRO010000137.1:0-1901 GCA_965658245.1 uncultured Flavobacteriales bacterium | reverse complement strand
CTTCAAGATTTCGTTTGGCAGTGCGGACAAGCTAGAGCGGGCGATTTCCCGAATCCGCGAACTGGAGGGATTGGCGGTGGATGCGAGTCCAGCAGAGGTCAATCGAACGCTCATTCAGTCGCAGCGCAAAGAGACCCAGCGCGAGCTGCGCCACTTTGACATCAACGTCCCCCACAAGTTCCTGAGCCCATGGCTGGGCAGCGGGGCGAAAGGCACCGTGTACGAGCTCTCTCAGCACGGCTACAACCAGCCGCCTTACGCGCTGTACGACGACCATATCTTGCTTCAGCCGGCGTGGGTGGCGTACTTCAAGCGGTATGCGGGCATCCTCCGCGGGTTTTGTTATTGGCATTTGACGCTGTTTCTTCAAGTGAGAAACCCCAACGTCCCGGACATCCCCAACAAGCTGATGCGCCCAGAGAGGCGGGGGAGCTTGTCGACGCACAAGACGCGGTTTTGGGATGTGGTGGTGAACGAGCTGGGCGGCGTGAACTGCATCTACACAGGCCGGCGGCTCGACGTGGGGGAGTATGCCGTCGAGCATTTCATCCCGTTTCAATTCCTCGCGCACGACCAAATGTGGAACCTCGTTCCCGCCGACCCCAGCTTCAACAGCAGCAAGAGCGACAAGCTGCCTCCGCTCGATCGGTACTTCGACGACTTCTACGCCTTGCAGCGGGAGGCAGTCGACATCGTCAAGGCAGCTAGCCCTAAGAACCGCTTCCTCGAAGACTACCTCCAGGTGTTCAAGACCCACGATTTCGACAGGTCGACTTACCGTCGCACCCTGGAGCCGCTTCTGGCCATCGCCGCCAACAACGGCTTTCAATACATGTCGCAGCCATGAGTGTGTTCCTGGACATGCCGGAAGAGCGGGTGCTGCTTCGCACCGAGCATTTCTTCGTGATCGAGGACGGCTTTCCCGTCTCGCCCGGCCACCTGCTCGTCATCTCCAACCGCCCGTGCCCGGACTGGTTCAGCCTGACGCCGGAGGAGCAGGGGGCGTTGCCGGCGGTTTTGGACTTGGCGAAAGCTTGGATCGAGAAGCACCACACGCCGGCGCCCGACGGCTACAACGTGGGGATGAATTGCGGCGAGGCGGCAGGCCAAACCGTCATGCACTTCCACTGCCACCTCATCCCGCGCCACCACGGCGACACCCCGCGCCCTCGCGGCGGCGTCCGGGGCGTCATCCCCTCAAGGCAGAGCTACTGATTCTTGGACTCACGCTACCTTCAGGTCATGACCAACAGAGAACATGCCAGCAAGATTGCGTGGCAATACCTCAAAGCGAGGAGGAAGTTTGAGCACGCGGCAGAGCTAGAAGGAGTGACGGAGTATTTAGGTGGGAATGACAACTTCATTGGTCGAATAGGTGAATTCCTGGCCATGCGCTATTTGGAGGAATTCCACGGACTCGTTGCGTCGGAAGCACGACGCGAAAAGGACGAAAAGAAAACGAATGAAAGCCGGCCGGCCGTGGATCTCCTCGTCGGCGATGAGTGGTGGAGTGTCAAATGCGTGACTGATGAAAGCAAAAGCGGAAAGACTTCGCCATATCATGCTTACAAGCACCCGGAAAAGGGCTGGATTTGGCCGCCTCTTGTCATCGTCAAGCTGCACTATATCCTGAAAGGAAAAGAAGAAAACAAGCCTTGGGCCGAGTGCCTTGCCTATCCTCAAGGGCTTGAAGCAGCAACCGGTGAGTTGGGTTCGGCTGAGCCCCAAATTGTCAGTGGGAAGATCCATGTAGGAAGCCAGTCGCTTGCGACCAAGCAGCGATTTGCGGCGAAAGGCCAGGATTCAGCTGGACTCATTCACCATCACGTATTCAAGGAATTCTAGTCAGTCCACAAAGCACACCGCGCACCCCTTCATGCCTCGGGTCATCAGGGTGCGGT
>CBFHRO010000136.1:0-2004 GCA_965658245.1 uncultured Flavobacteriales bacterium | reverse complement strand
TTTGTATTCACCGATGTGAGTACGTCGTCGGGCATCGATGTTCATCTGAGACTGAGCTTTCAGAGCCTTTGGTGGGACCACAATGAAGACGGGTTTCAGGACATGCTCGTCATCAACGACAAAAACGGAGCGAACGCGCTCTTCCAAAACCAGGGCAACGGCACGTTCATCGATGTTGCGCCCACCTTAAACATGGATCTTGTCATGGATTGCATGTCTGCCACACTTGGAGACGTGAATCAGGATGGCCTGCAGGATCTGTTCCACACCAACACGCACTTCGGTGGAGATGGATTGGGTTCCAAGCTTCTTGTTCAACAGCCAAACCAAACCTTCGAGGAGCGCGCTGCCATGCATGGGGTCAATTTTGACCGGTTTTGTTGGGGGGCGATGTGGATGGACGTCGACAATGACACTGACCTCGACTTGTTTGTGACCGAACACGACTTCTTGAGTCCCTACGGCGAAAATTTCCTTTACGAAAACCTCGGTGCGGGAGCGGCCTATTCCTTCGAGGCGTTTGGTCCCGAAGTTTATGAGGTGGACTACCTCAATTCCCACGTGGTGGCCTCCGCAGATTTCGACCGAAATGGTTGGATTGATTTTGTGATGCACAATGTGGGCAACCACGCCGCCCGCGTTTGGATGAACAGCGGTTTTGACAATGGCCACCAAAGTGTGGGTTTGTCCCTTGAAGGCACCCTCAGCAACAGACCCGCCATTGGGAGCCGCATTGACGTCCACACCAACGGGCTCGTCCAATCGCGGATGGTGCATGCCGGCGAAAATTATCTGAGTCAAGAAAACGAAGTGGAATGGTTTGGGCTTGGAACCGAGACATTGAACGAAGTGGTTGTGCATTGGCCCTCAGGGCTGACAGAGCGTTTTGACGCCGACATTCATGGGTTGAATCCCATGTCTCCACATGTGCTCGTGGAGGGGCATTCCCTTTGTCTTCAGCCCGAAGTCAATCACGTGGTGTGTGCAACTTCAGCAGCCCTCGATTTGAATGTGGAAGTCCTGCAACCTTTCCAAGTGCAATGGGAGAGTGAGACCGGCGAGGCGCTGAGCTTCAGCGAGGATTTCCTGTGGGATGTTTCCATGGGCGACCTTGTCATGCATGCGACTTGGAACGGGACAATCACATGTTCTGTCACTCATCACGTTGAGATTCAACCCATGATTGGCGACTTGGATGTCAATGGCCACATTGGCACCGCTGACGTGCTCCCCCTGTTGTCTGAATTCAGCTGCTTGGGTGCTTGTGCGTCCGATTTGAACGACGACGGTGCGGTCGGCATCGGCGACTTGCTGCTGTTGTTGACTTTGATCGGTCAGTCCTGTCCTTGACGCTTCAGGTGCCACTCGAACACCACGGCGTACAATCCACCTGAGACCCACAGCATGCCCGCCATCACGCCCGCGGCACCCAGAATCCCCCACTGCGGAATGGCCCACCAGCAAAGCGGAACCGCTGAGGCCAAGACCAATCCGTTGACATAGGTGTTCAAATCGGCACGCCCCACGGCCGACAGCAAGTGACCGTAGGGAACGCGCAAGAGGTGCGCGCCCAGCGACCCCACCAAGAACAAACGCATCACGGGCGCGCCCTCTGCATACGATTCCCCGAACACGGTCAGCAACCAAGGCGCCATGCCCCACAACACGCCAAGGGCCGTCAAGGACAGCAAGCCAAACGTTTTCCAATATCCCCGCATGTATTGGCGCAAGGCGGGTGGATTGTCTTTTTGGGCTGCATTCTTCACAAAATCCGTGGCGGCCACTGAAATGGGCAACACAGACGTGGCCATGGGAATCAACAAGGCCACGCGGTACATGGCCACAGCCGAAGCCTTCTCCCCCACCAAATGGCCGATGAGAAAGACGTCTACGGAGTAGAACAATTGAGCAAGCAGGGCGCCCACGGTGGTGAAGATGCCGTACGACCAAAACCCCACATGCCGCGAGTCCAGCGGTTGCCAATCCCATCTGAACAACCCCATT
>CBFHRO010000135.1:0-2038 GCA_965658245.1 uncultured Flavobacteriales bacterium | reverse complement strand
GCAAATCAGGGGAGGGCGGCAAGTCCATGATGACCATGTCTTCGGGCGTGTCCACCATGGAAATGTCGAAGTTCCAATCGCTGAATTGATCGTGAAGCAAGGCGCCCTCCACGCGGGCTGTAGAGCCTGTTTGGTCTGACAACACACAGGAGCGCAACACCACTTCGTCGGTGGAGATGTCAAAAGCGCCAGAGCCGCCAAAAGACGTGCCCAAGCTCGGCACCCGCGCCACCAGGGTGTCGAAGGATCCACGTCCCGACAAAGTCGGATGACGCCAATCTCCTGACACCATCAGGGAGGCATCCAATTGGCCCGAGATCACGGCGGCATTGGTGTCTACCCAAGGCTGCATCCAAGCCAAGGGCAATTGCGTCAACTGGGCATCGATGCGAAGGGCTTCGGGCTCGGCGACTTCCCACGAGGCGACCCCCCGCATTTGGGTTTGGGAGGAAGCATTCTCGGCTGTGAGATCAGCGTGCAAGAGCCCTTCTCTGAATTGGATCGAGGAGGTCAGGGAAGGGAAGGCGATGGCTTCAAATGTCACGTCGTGGCCTTGAAGATTCATCATGCCTGAAAGGGCAGAGGACGACGAGGGGTTCCATTCAACAAGCCCTTCCACGTCGATCTGATGAGACTGCAGAGACGGATGCCAAGAGGAGATCCATTCGGGCTCTGCCCAACCTTGGAACGACATTGAAGCGCCCTGAGGTTCGACACGTTGACATTGCAGCTCGACCGAGCCACAGCCGCCCGCAAATGCGATGTCCACCTTCTCGGTGGTGTTCGAATCCCAATATACCGGGCCATTTTGCAAAGTCAGTTGGTTTTCTCCCGTGGGGATGCGGGTTTCCAGCAGTCCCCATCTCCAGCCGGATTCCTGTTGTGGCGGTCGGGCTTCCAACGCAAGCGAACCCGACTGGCCGTGGGGAAAGGCCAGGTTGACGCGGGCGCGCCACTGTTTGTTTCCTTGGAGACCCAAGGTCAACGCCCATGGGGTGTCTGCCTCGCGGGGAGAGCGGATGCGCCCATGTCCTCTCACCTGGCCAGACGCACTTGTGACGCTGAGGGTGGCAGGTCCAAAGCGCGTGCCGGACCAATGTCCTTCCGGCACATCCATGGACAGGGACGCCCTTGGGCCACGGCCCGAGAAAAGGAAAGAGGCCGTGTCTTCGAGCCCGAGTTGGGGAAGTGCCCCATCCAGACGGGGGCTGGAAGAGGCCATTTGGCCCGTGCATTCGAAGGTGGGCCAGGATGTTTCCCGGAGCTCAAGCCAGTTGACAATCGCTTCGAGCAGCGTCCAAGGCGCATTTTCGCCTCTTGCATTCAGGTTCAGCCCGGTTCCTTGCAATGCAGTTTCCCACTTGGGCATGGCGCCGCCCCAATCCACGGCACCCGTCCAAAGCAACGTGTCCTCCGAGGAAGAGATGCGATTCAATCCACGCCAACCAAGGTGCTGGTCCCGCCATTCCACACGGGCTTGAGAAGAAAGAGACAGCGTGTCGTCTTCGAGCACCCACGGGCCGGCCTCTGCGCGAAGGTCGATGTCGTTTTCTTCCCACGCACCCGTCAAGGACCATGGGGGGGTCGCTTGCAGTTGCGCCACAACCCAAGAGAGCCCGTCACCGCTGGGATGCACGCTCGCCGTCAGCATGTCCGCATCCGAGGCAATCACGGTTCCCCAACGATCAACGTGGCAGTCGATGTGGGGCCAGTTTGGCGGATTTGGCAACCATTCGCCCCAAGGCCTGTCGATCCGTGCATCGAGTCGAACCGACACCGACGTGTCGCCAACCACCGTCCATTGGCACCCAGAGGCCGTCCCCTCCATGAGGATTGCGCATGTGTTGGCAGGCCAAACCTCACGCGCCACAGGAGGCGTGTTTGTCAAATCCAGCCGACCTCGCCAGTCCGTGTCGTTTCCGCCTGCGCGACCGCTTAACCAGGAAGGCCCCTCCGCGGAAACCTCCCACGTGTCGGCAAGGACAGACCAGGAGATGGTGGTTTGGGCAAGGCCGAGCCCCAAATCGTCCACCCATTG
>CBFHRO010000134.1:0-2039 GCA_965658245.1 uncultured Flavobacteriales bacterium | reverse complement strand
TTGAGCCTGGCGTGGGCACCCCCAAGGAGACGATTGCGGAGTACAGCTCCACGTTGGAGGAGGGACGCGCCGATTTGGTGGCCTTGTACTTTTTGCTCGACCAAAAGATGGTGGACCTCGGGTTGATGAAAACCCTCGACGTGGGGCGCGCGGAGTACGACAGCTACTTGCGCAACGGCATGTTGACGCAGCTCCAGCGCCTTGAGTTGGGGGCAGACATTGAGGAGGCGCACATGCGCAACCGCGCGTGGGTCAGCAATTGGTGCTTCGAGAAAGGCCAGCCTGAGGGCGTGGTCGAGAAAGTGGTGCGCGACGGCAAGACCTACATCGACATCAAGGACTACGAGCGCTTGCGTGCGTTGTTCGGGGAGTTGCTCCGCGAAGTGCAGCGCATCAAGTCTCAAGGCGACTACGACGCAGCCAAGGCGCTTGTGGAGGGGTATGGCGTGAAGGTGAATCAGAAAGAGCACCAAGAAATCTTGGACCGCGTGGCCGTGCTCGGCGTGGCGCCGTACGGCGGATTCATCAATCCTGAGATGACAGCGTCGCGCGATGCGGACGGCAACATCACTTCAGTGGAGGTGAATTATCCAGACGACTTCACAGGCCAAATGCTCCGGTACAGTGACCAGTTCAGCTTCCTCCCCGACGTGAATTGAGGCAGCCAAGGCTGAACGTGACAGAAAACCTGAGCCCCGTCGTGCAACATCGCGACGGGGCTCTTTGTTGTTCCTTTGCACCTCATATTTTCCCCGATGATTCGATTCTCCGTCCTGCTTGCCGCCGCGTCTTTCGCCACCCGTCTCTGTGCCCAAACCCCTTGTGTCGACGGCTTTGCCGGCGGGTATCCCTGCAACGGCTTGGACCTTTTGTCCGTGCGATCGCTTGAAGAATTGGGCGGTGGCGCCAACGGCAACGATTGTTGGGGCTGGGTCGACCCTGAATCGGACCGAGAGTTTGTGCTGTATGGACGGTCCAATGGGTTGTCCATTGTGGAGGTCACGGACCCCGTCAACCCTGTTTTTGTGGCGCGGGTACCAACGGCGACCGTGCAGAGCTTGTGGCGAGATGTCAAGGTCTTTGACCACCACGCATTCATCGTGAGTGAAGCGGCCGGTCATGGCATCCAAGTGATCGATTTGACGGAGGTTCTGGGCATCACAGATGGGCCAGTGGAGCTCACCCCTGTGTCCTCTTACCTTGGTTTTGGCAATGCGCACAACATTGTGATGAACGAAGCCTCGGGCTATGCGTACGGCGTCGGGACCAACACCGCGGGTGGGGGCTTGCACGCCGTGGACGTGAATGACCCGACATCGCCTGTCATTGCAGGGACTTACGACGGCGCCTACACCCACGACGCGCAAGTGGTCATGTATGAAGGGCCGGACGCCGACCACCTCGGCAAGGAAATGGCCTTTTGCTTCAATGGCAGTGCAGGGGTGGCCATCGTCGATGTGACCGACAAAGAGGACATGCAACTTGTTTCGGCCTTCAGTTACGCTCAGTCGGCGTACACGCACCAGGGGTGGCTGAACGAAGACCAAACGATGGTTTATTTCAACGACGAATTGGACGAGCAGGGCTTTGGCAACGGCACCCGGACGTACATCGCTGACGTGAGTGACCTCGACAATCCGGTGGTGTTGGGTTTTTATGAGTCGGACAACACCTCGGTGGACCACAATCTGTACATCCGTGGAGACAAAGTGTTTGCTTCAAACTACATGAGTGGCTTGCGCGTGTCGACCATCCTTCCGGATGGCAACCTCGAACCGTATGCCCACTTCGATGTGCGTCCCGATTCGGACACTTCGTCGTTCTACGGCACGTGGAGCAACTATCCGTATTTCCCCAGTGGCAACATCGCCATCTCTTGCCGCGGCGTGGGCTTGTTCATGGTTTCCGACCCAACCTTCGTCCCGACGGACGTGGCCGAATTGGTGGCGGAGGCGCCGATGAATTTGGAGGTCTATCCCAACCCGACGCGTGGCACCGTGACCCTGTCGGGCATGCATACGGCGCAGCGCATGCGTCTC
>CBFHRO010000133.1:0-2134 GCA_965658245.1 uncultured Flavobacteriales bacterium | reverse complement strand
CGCCCCCAAAAGAGCGCCCCGCAATGTCGTCACTTTGACGTGTCTTACTGAATCATGATGCGGCGCTGAATCGAACCACGGGCAGGCACAGTGAATTCCAACATGTAGGAACCTGCACTCAATGCGCCGATGTCCAACACGTCGCGCTCTCCAACTTGCTGCAACTTGACCACGCGACCAGCCGCATCGCGAAGGGTCACGAAGGCGTTGTCCAGCGTGGGCCCTGTCCACACCAAATGGAGGTTCTCCACGGCGGGAACTGGGAACACATCCAAGGTGCCGTCAAGCATTTCGCTGACGGAGCTCAGGTTGACGTCCACAATCAAACAAACTTGATCTCCTGCACAGCCGTCTGCATTCGTTTCTGTCACACACACGGAACCTGCACCCCCCACGTTCCACACCACGCTCAACTCATTGGTGCCATTGCCTTCCAAGATGTCTCCTCCGACCACGGTCCATTCGTAGGTCGACCCTGCAGTCGCTGTGTAGGTGTAAACCTGCAACGTTTGCGAGTAAGGGTCCGTGCTTCCTACGACGTCATAAAGGCTGATGTAAGAGCACAGGGTGTTGTCTTCAAGGCCCTCTGTGCTGTAGTTGCAGGCCGTCTCATCGTAACAGCTGTAGCCCAAACACGTGCAATCCTCTTGCACGACGTCGCCCTCAGTGGCGTCAATCATGTCGTCGCAAGCCTCTCCAGGGAAGAAACATGAGCTGTTCTCAATCGTTGCGGTTTCGTCATAGTTGCAAGCCATGACATCCGTGCATCCCGCGCAGGACTCATACTCGCAGGAATCGTCGTCATCGGTGGCCAATTCGTCGAAGTTGCAAGCGCCGAGGTCGGTGCAGCCACCCACCTCATTTTGGTCGCAGATGCCGTCGCCGTCCACATCTGAAATGCATTCGCCATCGCAGCCGTAAATGCCATCGTCAAACACACATGACCCGTCGTCGGTGGTGGCGTTGGGATTGTAGTTGCACGCACCCTCCTCGGTGCACCCTTGGTGCAACACGACCAATGGATTTGGGCACGCTTGCTCCACAACGTCCTGATCCCCATCCACAAAGACTTGCACGCAGGCCTGCAAAGAGAAGTCCCCGCAAGTCGTGACTCGCGCAATCAACACCTTCAAGTCATCTCCTGCAACCGCATTCGCAGGCCAGTCGCCCGTACTTCCAGTGATGAAGAGAGAGCCGTTGGTGATGCCATAACCAGCACACAGGTCGCCAGGCGCTCCCATGCCGATGTTGCTGGGCAATTGGCCCACATCTTCCGACGTCGTCATGCCAATCGTCCAGAAAGAATCGTATTCGTAATCCGGGAACGTCGCAAAGAAGGCTGGGTTGTTGCTGGCGTCGACAACAACAGAAGTTTGGGCGGGGTTGTGACAACCACAACCTGCATCAATCCCCATGGGCGGTGTGCCCAACGCATCCACATCGGTGTACACGGAACTGAGCACATCGTTGGCGTTGGTGAAATTGGCGTAGACACTGTAAACCCCGTAGTAAGCCAACCCGGCAAGTGGATCGTCTTCATTTTCCGTCTCCCAGAGCATGGTGTCCAACTCTGCAGTGTACCCGGTCAATTGTGCCGTAGCCTGCAGGTTGAGGGCAAAAATGACACCGCACAAGGCCGCTTTCAAAAAAGGTTGCAACTGTTTCATGGCTTGAATTTTGACCTCGCAAAGTAACCTCAAAACGCCACAGCCCCCCTTTCCATGTTGTTGTCCTCCAAAAAAGGGTGTCATGAGTGGACGTTCGTCGATGAAATGTGCTCATTGATATAATGATATAAAAGGTTGGACGAACATATTAGGGTGACATATATTGGAGTCGTAAACTGTTATTGCCATGCCAACTCAACCTTCAAAAGCGGGGCTTTTCGCCCTGTTTTGCGTCTTCTCATGTCAATTGAGCGCGCAATATGCTTTGACCGTCGAATCCTCTCCAGCTGTGGGGGACGGGGGCACGGTGTACCGATTTTTTGTCAACGCTGAAGATCCCACAGACAAATTTTCCGCCGTCTACGGGACCGACGAGGACAACATTGTGATCGACACCCCTGAAGACATTTTCAACAGCCCGTTCAACTCCGGATGGAATGCTGCGGGAATCAACCCGGCTTTTCTTT
>CBFHRO010000132.1:0-2213 GCA_965658245.1 uncultured Flavobacteriales bacterium | reverse complement strand
GTTGTGGAGGACTCGAACCAACCTGTTACGCCCTACTTCTTGACGCCTGATGCCACCAACCTCGAGAGCACGACCCTCACGGGAGCGTCATGGTATGTGTTGAACACGGCGGCCAATGGATTGCCTGACGCCAACCTTCAGGTTTTGATCATGCAGGTGACAACCGGCGGCGCGATCTCCGGCCAAATGAACTTCCAAGTCTTCCCACTCGGCGTGGGCGCCGACCAGCAGCAGATCAGCATCGAATTTGACGGCGCCGGCACTTTTGATGGTGAGAGTTTGACGGATGTTGAAGGCTGTACCGACGCCACGGCGTGCAACTACAATGCCGATGCGACCGTGGATGACGGTTCCTGCCTTCAAGATGACGAGTGCGGCGTGTGCGGCGGCGACGGCATTGCCGACGGTGAATGTGACTGTGACGGAAATGTCCTCGACGAATGCGGCGTGTGCGGCGGCGACGGCATCCCTGCGGGCGACTGCGACTGTGACGGCAACCAGCTCGACGCTTTGGGCGTGTGCGGTGGTGATTGCGTGGCGGACGCGGATATGGATGGCATCTGTGATGACGTCGATGACTGTGTGGGCGAACTCGATGCATGCGGCATCTGCAACGGCCCAGGAGAGATCTACGAGTGCGGATGTGCTGACACCCCTGCAGGCGACTGCGACTGCGACGGCAACCAACTCGACGCCTTGGGTGTGTGCGGTGGTGACTGCGCGGCGGACGCCAACGGCAATGGGGTGTGCGATGATGCTGAGATTGCGGGATGCACAGACGCTGCGGCTTGCAATTACAATGCGGATGCCACAGAAGAGGACGGTTCTTGCGATTTCTGCTCCTGTGCTCGAGCCAACGATTACACGTTGACGGTTGAAGCGGCTCCGGCCGTGACTGAGGGTCTGACCACGTACCGCTTCTATGTGGACATGCAAGACGCCACCGACCGCATG
The DNA here is from genome assembly GCA_965658245.1 of uncultured Flavobacteriales bacterium. Classification (GTDB taxonomy): domain Bacteria; phylum Bacteroidota; class Bacteroidia; order Flavobacteriales_D; family Sanyastnellaceae; genus UBA11663. Next base: position 1,259 of record CBFHRO010000132.1, on the reverse strand, counting down.
AGTGCGGTGTTTGGCAACGACCAGGCGAGTTTGCTCGTGAGCACACCCGCTGGCGCGTTCAACAGCGCGTTCAACAGCTCTTGGAGCGCCTCAGGGATCAACCCCGCGTTCTTGGGTGTGTTCCCAGATTTGGCCGACGACACATACGCCACGATTGGCTTGACCGGTCCTGCGTCGACTTCTGGCATTGCAGGCGCAGCCGATCCTTCTGTTGTGGAGGACTCGAACCAACCTGTTACGCCCTACTTCTTGACGCCTGATGCCACCAACCTCGAGAGCACGACCCTCACGGGAGCGTCATGGTATGTGTTGAACACGGCGGCCAATGGATTGCCTGACGCCAACCTTCAGGTCTTGATCATGCAGGTGACAACCGGCGGCGCGATCTCCGGCCAAATGAACTTCCAAGTCTTTCCACTCGGTGTGGGAGCCGACCAGCAGCAGATCAGCATCGAATTTGACGGTGCTGGCACGTTCGGGGGTGGCGGTTCTGAGGGCCCTGCTTGTGGTTGCACAGACGCTACGGCCACGAACTACGACGAGACTGCTCAGTACGACGACGGCTCATGTGAATACGAGGTTCTCGGTTGCACCGACGACATGGCGTGCAACTACAATGCGGACGCGACCGTGGATGACGGGGGCTGCCTTCAGAACGACGAATGCGGCGTATGCGGAGGTGACGGCATCCCAGCAGGTGACTGCGACTGCGACGGCAACCAGCTCGACGCCTTGGGCGTGTGTGGTGGTAATTGCGCAGCAGACGCGGACATGGATGGCATTTGCGACGATGTGGACGACTGTGTGGGCGAACTCGATGCGTGCGGCATCTGCAACGGCCCCGGAGAGATCTATGAGTGTGGATGTTCTGACATTCCTGCCGGTGATTGCGACTGCGACGGCAACCAGCTCGACGCCTTGGGCGTGTGTGGTGGCAATTGCGCAGCAGACGCCGACATGGACGGCATCTGCGATGATGTGGACGATTGCGTGGGCGAACTCGATGCATGCGGCATCTGCAACGGCCCAGGAGAGATTTACGAGTGCGGATGTTCTGACATCCCTGCAGGCGACTGCGACTGCGACGGCAACCAGCTCGACGCCTTGGGCGTATGTGGTGGTGACTGCGCAGCGGACGCCGACATGGACGGCATCTGCGATGATGTGGACGATTGCGTGGGTGAACTCGATGCATGCGGCATCTGCAACGGCCCAGGAGAGATTTACGAGTGCGGATGTTCTGACATCCCTGCAGGCGA
>CBFHRO010000131.1:976-2232 GCA_965658245.1 uncultured Flavobacteriales bacterium | reverse complement strand
GGTGGTCGCTTCGAAGCCATGGATTCATGGCCTTCAACTCTCGAAGGGTGGTGCCCTCTTCAATGGCAAACGTGGCCAAATTCTCGATGTTCTCTCTGACCTCCACTTCCCGACAATCCAAGGGAGCGTATACATCCTGACGTCCGAGGTGGAATCCATAAACCTCTGGCGACTCCATGACTTCCCGCAACGCCAGCATACGGTACACATAGCGGGCTGTTTCCGTGTTCAAATGCAAATCCCAATACGTCGAAACTTGTTGTGATTCAAGGGCCCTTACGACACCAGACCGCCCCATGTTGTAGGACGCTGCCGCAAGCACCCAGCTCCCAAATCGCTCGTGCGATTCCTTGAGGTAGGCGCAGGCCGCACGGGTTGCCTTTTCGACGTGATACCGCTCGTCCACCGTGGATGTCACCTCGAGGCCATATTCGGGAGCCGTGCGCTTCATGAATTGCCAAAATCCCGCGGCCCCAGCAGGACTCACCACTTGGCTCAATCCACTTTCAATGACGGCGAGGTACTTGAAATCTGCGGGGACCCCTTGTTCCTCCAAAATGGGCTCAATGACAGGAAACCAACGCGCCGCGCGCTTGAGGTACAGGATGGTTGAACTGTGCCGGTAGGTGTTGACCACCAGCTCCCGGTCCAAGGCCTCGCGCACCCCAAACCCATCCAACGGCACCGGCTCCCCCAACAGTGTCAGCTCCCCAGGCATGGCTGGGGCAATGACCGGCGCATGGCGTTTGGAGACATCGACAAAATCAGGCACCTTGCTGGCCACAGATGCGGAACTGAACCACACGCCTGCCCCCAGAACAAGGGCAAGAGCAACAAGGGTTTGGGGCTTGGAAACAATCAAGTGAGGCATGGAAAGCAAGATGCCTCGCCTTTCTCCACGTCTCAAGGCACGTCCGTTCCGCTTGCCAACAGCCTTGGGTCCAAAATTGTGGGTTATCCGGGGGCGCCTGCTGTCAAAGCACAAAAGGAGACTCGAGTGTGGCGAATGCCTTGGCTTCCTTGTCTTTGTCGCTGACCAAGGGCGCGTCGATGCCCCATTCAATGCCCAAGTCGGCGTCGTCCCAGCGCAGAGCCCGTTCCGACTCGGGATGGTAAAGGTTGGTGCAGAAATACTGAAACACGGTGTCGTCTTCCAACGTCAAAAACCCATGGGCAAATCCCGCAGGTACAAAAAATTGCCAGCGGTTTTCCTGCGACAACAGGGCAGCATGATGTTGTCCATAGGTCGGGCTGCC
>CBFHRO010000131.1:0-968 GCA_965658245.1 uncultured Flavobacteriales bacterium | reverse complement strand
ACCCCGCAGGTACAAAAAATTGCCAGCGGTTTTCCTGCGACAACAGGGCAGCATGATGTTGTCCATAGGTCGGGCTGCCCACCCGCAAGTCCACAGCCACATCCAAGACCTTCCCTTGCACCACCCGAACCAACTTGCCTTGGGCGTGAGGCGGAGCTTGAAAGTGAAGCCCGCGCAACACCCCAGCTTTGGAACGGCTCTCGTTGGACTGCACGAACCGCACTTCGGCCCCCACTGCCTTGTCCAACACACGTTGGTTCCAAGTTTCGGAGAAGCTTCCTCGGTCGTCACCAAACACGCGCGGGCGAAGGAGCAGCAAGCCTTCGATGGGGGTGGTTTGGACGTCCATCAATCTTGGGTGAGCAGTACTTGATACGTCAACCAAAGCGAGGTAAACGTCGTGACCAGTTGGGCGACCGGAGAGACATCGGCCAACACCTCGCGCACCACCTGCGGGTTGGAATCCACGTAGATGATGTCGTTGGCCTGAACAATGGTCCTTGCAGCTTCAAGCCCCTCCACTGTGCTCAAATCCATGCGGTAGACGAGGTTTTCGTCGCCCTTCTGACGGATGAGCTTGATTTGCTTGGATCGGCCCCGCTGTCGAATGCCCCCTGCCTGCGCCAAGGCCTCAATCACCGTGGTGTTTTGATTTTGCAAGGTGATGACGGTGGCTTGTCCCGCCTCGCCAGGAAACACGAGAACGCGGTTGTTGACGACTTGAAGCAACGCGTAGGGGTCGACGTATTCGGACTCGTAGGCCTCCTCGATGGTTCGTTCGGCCTCATCCAACGTCAATCCAGCCAACCGCACTGCCCCCACCTCAGGGAGTTCCACTGTGCCGTCGAGCTCCACTCGGTACGTGAACATCCCACGTTGCTGCTGTTGAATGAGGTTGGCGCCTTGGCTGTCGGCCGCAGACCCCGCTGTCATGGCCATCAATCGCTGGCCGCGGTTGGAGAACAACT
>CBFHRO010000130.1:0-2499 GCA_965658245.1 uncultured Flavobacteriales bacterium | reverse complement strand
CTTCAGGCCACACCGTCACGAATTCCACATCGGCGTTGGACATCACCTTGAACGGCGCCACCAACTCGTCAAAAAACGCTTGCATTGGAACGGGCTCGAGGTGAAGGTCGAGCTTGCCCGCGCTGATCTTGGAGAAATCTAGGATGTCGTTGATGAGGGCAAGCAGTTGTTTGGAGGAGGTGTTCAGAGAATGCACCAACTCTTCCCGCTTGCCGTGGTCCTCATTGGCCTTCAGCATGTCGCCAATCGCAATCAAGGCGTGCAGCGGCGTCCGAATCTCGTGGGACATCGTGCTCAAGAATTCGTCCTTGGCCTGCAGGGCCTGCTCCAGCTCCTCGGTGCGTTGGACGATCTTAGATTCCATCTCGTTGGTCAGCTCGTCGTTTTCCTGGCGCTTCACAAGCAGGTCGTCGCGGAGCTGCCCGAGCGCTTGGGTGAGAATGCCCATTTCATTGAGCGCACTGACCTCTTCGATGTGGACGTCGTAATTCCCATCGCGCATTTCGTTGGCCACTCCGGCGATTTCCAGCAAGGGCCGAGAGATGTGAAAGGCCAAATAATAAAACAGCGAAATCGCCCCCACCAGGAGGAAGATTTGCAACACGATGAAGGGCTGCCTCAACCCCAACAACTCGTCTTCGAATTTTTCCTTGGACCCTGTCACAAACGACTGGTAAACAATCCCGTCCACCTCAAGGATGCTGTTGGTGGCAAGGAGCGCGCCATCCATCAGCGACAAAAATTCCGACACGTTGACACCTCCCAATCGATTGTTGGTGAAGTATCCATCGAGCGTGGGATGGGCGAATCCCGTGAGGGCTTCAAGGTTGTCCGGAGTGACGTCGTCTCGCAGCAGGTCACGCAAGCCAAATCGGGTTTCCCCGAGATACCTCACCTCCAAGGTGTCCTGATCGAAGGTGAAGTACCCCATGCGATCCAGAAGCGGCACGCTGTCAAGATCGTTGAGGGCCGCTGAGATGAATCGAAAGTCGTAGGTCTCGAGACCGTATCCCACCACGTTGTCTACGGTGAGGGCGACGGTTTGGAGTTTGCTCAAGTAGAAACGCTCCAGGGTGGACTTCTGAAGCGCAGGCACATAGACCGCCAAAAAATACAGGAGCAGCAAGGCCACCATGAGAAAGGGCAGCCAAATCCGGACCATGACCGATTGCCAATTCATTCGCGGCTCACCTTGATGCGCAGGTCCGGAGGCGGAATCGCGTCGTACACGATGCCAATGGCACCTGGGATGGATGCGACTTCTTCGATGAGTGCGGCTTCGCTGCGGACAAAAATGGGCGGGTTGGCGCGGCCTTCAAACACCTTGCCCAACCAGTATTTCTGGAGCACGGCTGGCCGTGGCGACCGAACAACGAATTGTGCGGTTTGGCTGCACTCCTCCTCCATGGACATGGCGTGAAGCACCACCGTGACGCTCTTCTTCGATCCCGGCCACAGGGCAATCTCCCCGCGCAGGGCGCGACGAAGTTGTTTGACGGTGAGCTCCTCGGTGCCCAGTTCGTTGCCAAGGACCCTGGCGTTGTCGGCCAGGGTTTGGGCGTGTGCAGACAGGCCACATAGGGCCATCCACAAACCGATGATGGTTGCCTTCCTCATCCTCCAAAGCCGTATGCCAGTTGAACCTTGAATTCCCACTTGTCGCCGTTGGGACGCTCCATCGTCGCTGGGTCGAGACGCCAACTGATGTAGCGTTCAATCTGGGTCTTGATGTGGATCCCCGGGCTGAACTCGTGCTTCCACCCCAGCCCCAGCTTGGTGAGCTGTTGGGGCAGGTAATGCCTGTCTTCCTCCGCGGTGAAGGTGTAATCGAACAAGCCGTAAAAAGTCTCGTCGTTGTGCACGTAGCCGAAGTAGCCAAACGCGAAATAGTTGGTGGTGGCGGGAAGCGCCTCGTCTTCGTACGTGTTCCGGTTCATGGCCAGCTCCACCAAGGTTTCCCAATTGATTTTTTTGATGCGAAAACTCGCGCTGGCCAGTTGGAAGATGACGTCGCCACGGTAGTATAGGCTGTCGTTGGCGGCGAGGGTGTCGCTCAGGACCATTTCCCAGTGGCCGCCTGAGTGCCCACCGTGCGAGCCCACGCGATTGCCGCGAAGGTTGTCGCGGTAGTAGCTCACCCCAAACCGCGAATCGTCCATCGGCTTGATGTGAAAGGCCGCCGTCAACGACTTCTGAATGTCGTCGTCGCTGGCGTCCGAGGAGCTGAGGCCGTTGCCGGCGACCACGTCGTAGCCGAAGTTGAGGTCACCGATGTTTTGGCCTTGCAGGCGGACGCCCAGCGTGTGGATTGGCACCGCCAGCCCAAACATCGCCGGCCTGTCGATGGTCGGGAAAAACAGCCGTCCGTGGTGGTACGTGTCATTCCAATAATTGACCGGGGTGTGCATCTTCCCCACAATCACGCTGTGGTTGGACGCGTAGTCGAACTTGACGCGGGCACGTTCGATGCTGGCCATGAAACCGTCACCGCCTGGGCCG
>CBFHRO010000129.1:0-2725 GCA_965658245.1 uncultured Flavobacteriales bacterium | reverse complement strand
CAGCGTCTCCACCAAGCCGGCTGCGACTACAGCTGTTTCCAAGGTTGTGTGATCTTCGCTGTCGACCACGATGTCGACCACGGTTTGGCTCCATCCGGAGACCATGAATGTCATTGCAGCGGCAATGAGTGTGAAGAAATGCTTCATAAGAATGATTTGAGTTTTGGGTATGGTGGAGGAACATCGACGGCAAAAAAAAGTTCGATGACTTTGAACCTTTTCTTTTCTTGAGAGGTTGAGTGGGTGTGAATGCAAAACGTTCACGAGATCGTAAGGTGTTTTGATCCAGAAATGGAACAAAAGGGCGGCCCGCGGGAGCGGGCCGTTTCCTTGCCCAACATTTTCTCAACCCGTTTCCATGGCCCCTCCTCCTTTTGACACTCCCGTTGTTCTTCACTGGTTCCGGAGAGACCTGCGATGGCAGGACAACAGGGCATTGCATGCGGCATTGACTTCCGGCCTGCCCGTCGTGCCGATGTTTGTGTTTGACCAAGACATTTTAAGCAACCTCGACCATCCCTCAGACGCGCGCGTGACCTTCCTTCACGAACGCATTGCACAACTGCAAACCGAGGCCACCACGCATGGAGGGTCGTTGTTGGTGGTGCATGGCAAACCGCTTGATGTGGTGCGCAGCCTTTTGGAATCTGGAATGGTCCGGGCGGTGTACACCAACGAAGATTACGAGCCCTACGCCCAAACGCGAGACGCTTCGATTCAAGAAGAACTCGACGCCAAGGGCATTCCCTTTCACACCTTCACCGACCACGTGGTTCAAGCGCCCGGTGAAGTGATGAAACCCGATGGCACACCCTACACGGTGTTCACGCCATTCAGCAAACGATGGCATTTGAATTTGAGCGAGGAGAACATGGCTTCTGCCCCGTCGGAAGAACACCTCGACCAGCTGCATTCTTGGACGTCCACAGAGATCCCTTCACTGGCATCGATGGGCTTCGAAAAAAGTGAGATCTCGGCACCGGAAGCGGTCCTTTCCAAGGACGTTTTGGCCAAATACGCAGACCTGAGAGACGTGCCTTCCGTCCAAGGCACTTCGCGCTTGAGCGTCCACTTGCGGTTTGGAACCCTCAGCATTCGAGAAGCTGCGCGTGCGGGGTTCAAACACAGTGAAAAGTGGTTGACCGAGTTGATTTGGCGGGATTTTTACCAGCACATCATGCATGCCTTTCCACACAGCATGACAGATGCGTTTCGACCGCAATACGACCGCGTCCCCTGGCGACACAGCGATGCTGATTTCGAAACGTGGGCGCAGGGCAAAACGGGCTATCCCCTGGTGGATGCCGGCATGAGAGAGCTCTTGGCCACGGGATTCATGCACAACCGCGTCCGCATGGTTGTGGCGTCGTTTTTCTGCAAGCACCTTCTCTTAGATTGGCGGCTCGGTGAACGACATTTCGCCGCTCACTTGCTCGATTTTGAGCTTGCCAGCAACGTCGGGGGATGGCAATGGGCCGCGGGATCTGGATGCGACGCCGCGCCCTATTTCCGGGTCTTCAACCCCACCTCCCAGTTGCAGAAGTTTGACCGCCAGCACGAATATGTGAAGCAGTGGGTTCCAGAGTTTGGCACCCCAGCCTACCCCGAACCGATGGTGGACCACAAAATGGCGAGACAACGGGCCATCGACACGTACAAAGCAGCGCTGGCGACAACCCCTTGAAGCAGCTCAACGAGCGTACCTTGGAACCATGAAGGGATTGCTCCAAGGACTGAAAGTGTTGGATCTGTCGAGCGTGCTTGCGGGTCCGTTGACGGGCTCTTTTCTGGCGGAATGTGGGGCGCACGTGATCAAAGTGGAAGCCCCCCAGGGCGACGTTACCCAAACTTGGCGGGCCAAGGGGGAGGCCGCCGAAGGCACTTCTGCGTACTACGCTTCTGCGAATACCGGCAAACGCGTTGTCTCATGCGACTTGAAAACCACAGAAGGAAAAGCTTGGCTGCGATCTGAACTTGAGGACGCCGACATCCTGTTGCAAAACATGAAATGGCGCGATCTCGAAAGGATGGGGTTGCTGCCCCATCAATTGAAATCGGACTTTCCCTCCCTGATTCACATTCGGCTTGTGGGCCATGACATGGACGCCTCGAGGTTGGCGTATGACGTTGTCATCCAAGCTGAGACGGGGTTCATGTCCATGAACGGCCATCCCGACCGTCCACCTGCACGCATGCCTGTGGCGCTGATGGATGTCCTGGCCTCCCACCAAATGCGCACTGCCGTTCTCGGCGGGCTGTATCACCGCGAAACGAAGGGTCGCGGCTGGTACGCAGAGGTGAGCCTTCTCGGCTCGGGGCTCACCGCCCTGGCCAACCAAGGCACCAACGCACTCATCAATGGACTCGTTCCGCAGCGACAGGGATCCCTCCACCCCAACATCGCTCCCTACGGCGACTTGCTTCAATGCGCAAACGGGTGGCTTGTCCTCGCCGTGGGAAGCGACGCCCAATTCGAGGGATTGTGCAAGACCCTAGGTTTGGGGCATTTGGCCACGAGAAGCGCGTTTGACAACAACGCCAGTCGGGTCACCCACAGAGACGCGATGATGACCGAACTCCATGCCGCCGCCTCGACATGGTCATGGCAGGACCTGCATCAAGCACTTCACGAAGCCCGCGTTCCGGCGGGTGCTGTGTTGAATGTCATGGAAGCCTTGACACAGCCCGGGGTTGAATCACGCTACGTCGTGAGTGAAGGTGGTCA
>CBFHRO010000128.1:0-2740 GCA_965658245.1 uncultured Flavobacteriales bacterium | reverse complement strand
AAAATTCAAAGAACTGCCCAGCACCGCTGGACAACGCGAAAGTACACCCCTTCCCACCTTCTTTGCCCAAAGACGGTCATCTGTTCACTTCTGGACTTGCGACAGAGTGGCTCGCTGCAATTCACCGACCTTTGCGCTGTCATGGGCCGGAAGCATAATTGTTGGAATGTCGGGCGTCTTGCATTGGGGAGTCTGCTGCTCGTTATGAGTCCTGCAATCTTCGGGCAGGTCGTCGACGATTTTGACATTCGCTTTCAGGCCCAGCAGAATGGCGGGATTCAATTTTTGGCCAACACCACCATGTACTGCGGCACAGGGAGCTCTTGCACCCAAGCCCAAAACGCCATGCCCATCACGGGCTTTCCGCAGGACAACAACAACGGCCACAGCATGCAGTATTACGACGGAGACAACGACCCCGCCACGTGGTCGTCCTCTTCGGACAGCCTCGCCCTCGGCGTGTGTGCAGAAGTAAGTTGGGCGGGCTTGTACTGGGCCGGGCGTTTGGGCAACGGTTCTGTCCCCAATGAAAACCTGCGCGACCAGGTCAAGATCAAAGCCTCGGCGAACGAGCCCTACCTTGACGTACTGGCCGACCAAGAGTGGGAATTCGACGCCTCGGGCGTGGACAATTACTGCTGCTTCGCGGACATCACCCCATGGGTCGTTGGCAACCCCGTGGATGCCCGGTACACCGTCGCCAACGTGGTCGCCACGGAGCAGTCCGGGTCATGGGGCGGTTGGGTGTTGGTCGTTGTGTACGAAGACGCCTTGGCCAACATGCGCAACCTGACCGTTTTCGATGGCCTTGCCATGATCACCATGAGCGGCGGGGGCGTCAATTCCACGGTCGATGTCCCCATCTCGGGCTTCCTCACCCCTCCCTTTGGCCCCGTCGACCTTGAATTGGGCGTGGTGGCGTACGACGGAGACCGAGGAGAAAGCGGCGACCAGCTGGGCTTCAACGGTGCGGGCACTTTTGAGTACCTCTCCGACGCAACCCATGCCCAAAACAACGCCTTCAACAGCACCCAAAGCACGGACGGCGTCATGAACCCATGGCGACAACCGGCGTTCAACAACACGCTGGGGCACGACGCCAATGTCTTTGTGCCGGACAACAGCGCGTTTGACCTGCTGTCCAACAACGCCTCCGATGCAGAAATCCGCGTCACGACAGGCGGAGAGTCCATCACCGTGCAAGTGATCACTTCGGTGATCGACGTCTACGAACCTGACCTGCGCGCCACGGTCTACATCAGCGATCTCAATGGCGGTGTGGTCGAACCCGGAGATGTTCTTCAATACACCGTGGTGGCCAAAAACCTTGGAAGCGATGCCGCCATTGGCGTCTACGCTGAAACCACCTTGGACATTCGCACCAACTTCGTCGAGGGCAGCCTCGAGTGGGTCACCCCCAATGCCATTCCCGACATGACGGACGCCGTGGGAGACGACCCCGGTGAATTCGAAGAAGACCTTCAGACGGTCCGTGTTCGCTTGGGCCAAGGAGCCAACGGGCTCCAAGGAGGCATGTTGGACAACGACCCCATGGGGCAGGACAGCGTCGCGTACCGATACCGAGTGCAGCTCACGGACGACTGCCTGCTGCTGCAATGCGACGGCAGCCTGACGGCCGAAGCCGACATTTTTGGGGCCGGAGACATTTCCGGCAACAGCCAAACCAACGAAGGCTCGAGTGCACTTGTGGATGCCAACGGATGTCCCGTGGAAGAGGTGACCGTGCTCGAAGTGGCCACGGGCGTGTGTCCTCCGGTGACCATCGAGCCCGTGGGAACAACGTGCCTCGGCGACGACGTGAACCTCGAGGTGCCAGAGCTCATCAACAACCCCTTGGCCATTTCCTTGGCCAACTATACATGGACAGGTCCCAATGGATTCAATGCAAACGGGCCCACCGCATCCATTCCCGGGGCCGACTTTGGGGATGCCGGTGTGTACACCATGGAGGTCACCTTTGACGGACTCACCTGCCTTCTCTCCACCGCCGATTTCACCTTGGACGTGCACGAGGCCCTGCCCACCTTCGACGCTCCAGAATCTCAATGCCTGGAGGACAATGCCTTCGACTTTGTGGCCCTTGGAGGCATGTTTCCAGATGCCACCTACAGCTGGACTTTTGAGAACGCCACGCCAGGAGGTTCGGGAGGTACCGCAGCCGGCGGGATCGAGTTCTTGGCCGGTGGCTGGCAAGAGGTCCTGCTGACCCTCGAAGAAATTGGATGCACCGGCATCCACCTCGATTCCGTCTTCATCGAGACCCCTCCCGACCTCTCCGCCTTCAACATTGAAGCCAATCCTCCCTCTGGATGTGCCCCTCTCACCGTGCTGTTGTCCAGCGACGCCAATTCCGACGAAGTGGCGCAGTCTTGGACCTTCAGCGATGGAGAATCAAGCGATGCCTTTGCGCCGGTCCACGTTTTTGAAGCGCCCGGAGTCTACGATGTCAGTGTGGTCGCGATGTCCACGGGCAACTGCCCGGCATTCGTGTCGTTTGGCGCAGAGGCGCTCGTGGAGGCGTACCCCGATCCGCCCGTGGGATTTGAGGTGACACCCCTTGTGGTGGAACTGACCAACCCTGTCGTGGATGTGGAATCCCTCGTCGACCCTGTGAACGACGTGTCGTATTTCATGAGTGACGGCGGTGGATTGAACGCCCCCAACGGAACGTATGCCTTCTCAGATGGGGGCACCTTTCAAATCGTCCAAACGGTAGTCA
>CBFHRO010000127.1:0-2813 GCA_965658245.1 uncultured Flavobacteriales bacterium | reverse complement strand
CCCCACGCGGTCGTCGTGTCGGCCACGGGGATGTCGTAGAGGTGCTGGAAGTAGGCTTCCGCCTTCATGGTCCAGAGGTCGCCGAGCCGGCGAGACATGCCCACGACCGTGTGCAAGCTCTTGGTGAAGTCCATGTTGGCGTTGGGCATCGCAAGCGGATCCCCGCTGGAGGGATACGGCGCAGGCGAGGAGGCGTAGAGGTAGGGCGTTTGCATTTGGCTGTGCAGACCTGCACCTGCCGACCACACCGTCCCTCCTGCCGTCACGTACTGCGCTCCGAAGCGCGGTTCAATCAAGGACATGGCTCCGCTGCGGGTGTCCGCCATGGCGTGCAGGCCCGCGGTGACCGTCCACGGTTCGGAGGGACGCCATTTGACCTGGGCGAAAGGCTGCACCAACAGCGAAGTCATGTTCGCATCCCAACGGCGGCCGAAGTCGCCGAGCGTCAGCGTGCTGTCCTGCATGTTGGGATCCGGCTGCCACACAAAGGGCTTGATGCTGTCGTTGAACGCCCAAAACGTGGCATCCGCATTCACCCCAAACCGCAGGGTCGCCGTGCCGCGTTCCACGCCCAATTTTCGGTTGGCATGGGCGGCGAGCGACACGCGTTTCTTGTCAAACAAATACCCCATCAAAGGCTGGGTGCTCACGTTGGTGAACGTCGTGTCCCCCCCGGCAAAGGACAGGTCGCGTGTGACAAAATCGTGTTTGCTGTCCTGCCAATCGCGGCTGACGGCAAGAGTCGTCTTCAGGTAGGTCGTCTCGTTGAGGGGCTTGGTGTAGGTCGCGCCCACAATGCCCATGCCGGTGCGGAAAAACTGGTCACGGTCGTTGTCGCCGTAAATGTTGCGTTCGGGCCGCACCTGGTCGGAAATGAGGATGTCAACGCTGCTGTTTCCACCCAAACCCCAAAGCGAAAACGCCCCGCCGCCACCCGTGGGGACGTGAAGTTTGAAGGAGCCGTCCTGGTATTTGGGCACGGCACTCGTACCGATGTCGATGCCCAGCGCCGAGAAAATGACAGCGGTCGAGTACCGGTAGTTGATGAGGAAGCTGGAGCGCTTTTCGCGGTTCAAGGGTCCCTCCGCGAGCACCTCCGTTCCGAGGAAGCCGAGCTGGCCACTGCCGTGCCATTGATCTTGGTTTCCGTTGCGGAGGCGCAAATCAAACACCGCGGCCGTGCTGTTCCCAAACTCTGCGGGGAATGCCGCGGTGAAGAAGTCGGAGTTCGCAAGGGTCTTGTTGTTGACGATGGCGACCGGTCCCCCACCCGTGCCTGGCACGGAGAAGTGGTTGGGGTTGGGAAGGTCGACACCTTCGACGCGCCACAAGACGCCCGTGGGGCTGTTGCCGCGCACCACAATGTCGTTGCGGCTGTCGTCGGCCCCTTGGACGCCCGCAAAATTGCTGGCCATGCGGGCAGGGTCGCCGCGGGATCCGGCGTAGCGGTCGGTTTCTTCGACGGTGAAGGCCCGGGCACTCACCGTGGCCATGTCGTTCATGACCTCTCCGTCTTGGGTGGCCGTCACTTCTGCGGCCTGCATGGCGACCACGCTCTCTTGCAGCTCGACGCTCAGCACCACAGGGCGGCCGCTCGTGACGACGATGCCTTCCATGACACGCGCCTCGTATCCAATGAACGACACCTGCAAGGCGTGGCGCCCGAGGGGAACGTTTTCCAGCTTGAAACGGCCGTCCAAGTCGGCGGTGGTGACAAGCTCAGGTGCAGTCAGCACTTGCACGGTGGCCCCGAGGAGCGGGAAGCGTGCTTCGGCGTCGACAACGGAACCAGAGATGGAGGCGGTTTGGGCCAAGAGAAGGCCCGGGAGGAGTGCGAATGCAGCCCAAAAGAGCTTCGCATTCTCCTCTAATTTGGGGAGAGTCATGGCCGCAAAGTAGAAATTTCTACTTCGCAGGCGGTGTTGAGTTGTTCACATGCACACGGCTGTCGACTCACGCAGCGGCTTGGAACGCAACGAGGAGCAGCATTCCAATGACAGCGAGGGCGAGAAGCGTGGGCTTGACGGAGTGAGAGAAGTCCATGTCACAAACATCGATTCCATGTTCACATCCACTAACCCTTTCCAACGGACTTATTCACAACGAATTGGTGGAGGAAGGTTCGGAGCGCTTCCGGACCAACCGGCTTGGTCAAAACGTCAGTGAATCCCTCGGCTTTGTACTTCGCGACGTCGAGGTCTTGCGCATGGGCGGTGAAGGCCACGACAGGGATGTCCCATGAGGCGCCTTGCTGCGCGCGGATTTGGGCCAAGGTCTCCACCCCATCCATGTCTGGCATCTGGATGTCCATCAACAAGAGATCGTACGTGTTGTCATGCACCAACTTGAGTGCCTCGATGCCACTTTCCGCCATGTCGAGTGTCACGTCCCATGGCTTCACCATGGCTTTCATCACGAAGCGGTTGGGCGCCATGTCCTCGACGTACAGCAAGCGCAACCCGCCCAACGTGGTAGGAATTTCCGACGCCTCGCTCAACGCAGAGGGCTGAGGATGGGCCGCTTTTTCCAACGTCAACTCAAACCCAAACATCGACCCCTCACCCACCGTGCTTTCGATTTGGAGCTGGCTGCCCATGACGGTCAAAAGCCGATTGACAATGCTGAGTCCCAAGCCGGTCCCGCCAAACTTCCGGCTGATGGACGAGTTTTCCTGGGTGAAGGCATTGAGAATGAGGTCAAGGTTGTGACGTTCGATTCCAACGCCGGTGTCCAGGACTTGGACCTCGAGGCGCACCTCTTGAGCGCGTTGACCTTCCCTGAGCCGAACGGCAAGGACCACCTCCCCCGTCTCG
>CBFHRO010000126.1:0-2982 GCA_965658245.1 uncultured Flavobacteriales bacterium | reverse complement strand
TGTCCGTGACCAGCCCATCCATCAAGGTTTCGTGCGCTTTCAGAAGCGACTTCACGGAGGTGGGGTCAAACGTGCCCAGCTGGTCGTAAACCTGAATGGCATTCAGCACTTCACGCACGTCTTTCACCGGGCCCACCACGCGGTTGGATTCCATGACTGTGGAGATTTGGTCTTCCGTCAAGGTGTTGCCTTCAATGCTGAGCGACGCATGAATCGTCTTGATTCTGTTTTTCTTGCGGAGCTGAGGCGAGGGCTTGTCCAAAAAATGGGCATTGATCTGCCCGACACACTCTGACACCGAAGAGACCATCTTCAAGATGTCAGGTGTGATCTCGTACGGTGGCTTCATGGCCTCAATATACTATCATTTGATAGCATCAAGCGTGTGCCTACCGGATCTCGATTGGATTTTCTTTCTAGCCTACCTGACCAAATCCGGATTGAGGGTGTTCGGCTTCTGTCCTGCTGGGTCCACATGTAAAGTGGACTTGACGTTTAGAGGGAGGGACAACAATCCTGAATGGGCTATCGTTATGGTGACACAAACACCTCGACCTTATGACCAAATCCTCTTCACTTGCATTCACGACCGCGATAATTGGGACTGCCTTGACCGCGGTTTGGACTTCTTGCAACAAGGAGCCGCAACCAGAAGGAAGAACAGCCCTCGAGCATGCCTACGAATGCGAGGCTGTGCTGGGTCCACTGCCTCGGTTTTCATGCGCGGATGCGGTGCCGGTGCCTGTGACCAAGAATGGCATCCCCCTGACGCCAGAGCAAGCAGGAGAAGGCGAGACCAACGATCCGAGCCTGTGCGATTGTCCGGCGGCATTCGGCAAGGCCTGTGATCCTGGGTTCCGCGTCGGGCGATACACCGGGCTGAATCAGGACGGCACGCCCAATGAGGATGTCGTGTTCCTGACCAATTGTCGGGATGGAGGTTTGGGCGTGATTGGGTACAAATTCTCGACCGGAGAGACGTGCTTCCTACACATCAACAATGAGACGACGGGTGCGTTTGATTTGGACATCCCAAGGCCAGGTGAGGATGACTACAACAACAGTTGGCAATGGCCCAATGTGGTGGCGCATGACAACTGCCAAAACTGCCACATGGCCAGTCCCTTCTTGCATTCACCTGCCGTCGATCAGCTGAAGAATCCCGAAGACACGACAGAGCTGCTTGTGCCCATCACCGGAAATGGTCCGTATTCCATTGTAGGTGCTGAGTTTGGGCCGTTGTATGATTCAGACATCGACAACAGCTGCACCTCGTGCCATCGTCCGCAATGCACCGAGCAATGGCAGAATTACCCGCTCGACGAGCTTCAAATGCCTGCGCCGTTCACCAGCGCGACAGAATTTGACCACAGCTCCATCTCCAATGCCGACCGCCAGGCCATCCGCGATTGGTGCGCCACATTGGATTTCAACTGACACCAGCGTTGTTGGGGTTCCCTGAAACGCAATTAGGGTAACGTGATTGGGAGCGATTCTGTAGGGGTGCAAGCAGGGGTACAACAGCAAAGGCTCTTCAAAGAGCCGAGTAAATACTGGCGCTTTCAGGAGGGAACACTGACCGCAAGTCAGAAACTCCCCCCGGCGCCACATGGATAGTGGATGTTGGCATTTCAGAGAAAGGGACAATAATCCTGAATGGGGCATCGTTTTGGAAACCATGACAGCACGTATTCAATGCGCATGGGGTGTCGGGATTTTGGTCCTGGCATCTGGGGTTTGGACCTCTTGCAACCGCCTTTGCGAAGATTCACCCGCGGCTTGTGAGCTCGCGCCCGATCCGGGACCCTGCTTTGCAGCCATCCCCAAATTTTACTTCGACTCAGAAACCGAAGAGTGCAAGGAATTCACTTGGGGCGGTTGCGGTGGTGTGGTGCCCTTTGACACGTTCGAAGCGTGTCAGGATTGCCAATGCGAATGAAAGGGCAGGGCAGGATCAATCGCCCAAAATGCACCGGGCGTTGTCTTGCGTTTTGCCCGCCTTTTTCTCCTTCACCACACGGGTGATGGTTTCGTCCCCGAGTTGAATGCTCGCGACGGAAAAGCCGTGCTCGGCGAGAAGCGTCATTTGGGCATCGGTGCAATAAAACGTGGCGTTGTAGTTCGTGGCGACTTGGGTTCCCGCGACGTAGCTGACAGGCGTCGCGCGCTGGGCGGCTTGGAACACCTCGATGTCGCCGTTGCCGAGCTTCAAGCTCAATTCTGTGCCTTCCTCCACAATGAAGTTCCGTTCCCCGATCAGAGCCACTGCCATTTCCACACGGAATTCGTCTGCTTTGCGGTAGTAGTTGATTACAAAATCACGTCCCTCCAAGGTCATTTTGGTGCGGCGCACGCGTTCCTCGGTCATGGGGTCGGTTTCGTCGAGGAGGTACTTGCACTTTTGGGCTGAGGCGTCCAAGGAGAGGAGGCTGCATGCACCCACGCAAAACCAAAGAGAAAGAAGGTGTTTCATGCCCCCAAGGTACGAGTCATGCCATGTCCAACAGTTCCTTGAAGGCGGACTCAAGCTTGCCGCGGTCGAGGTCTTTGATCGGAAATCCTTGCGGTCCCATGCCCTGACGTTGGATGCACCGCGCCCAAAAATGTTGGTCCGCAATGTGAGGCACAATCAGCTGCGGCAACCCAAAGCGAAGGGCGCTGTGGGTCGTGCCCGACCCGCCATGATGCACCACAGCCCGCACCTGCCCAAACAACCAGTCGAACGGCACGTCGTCCACCAGGAAGGCATGCGGCGGGACGTCGTCCAGTTCGATCCCGCCCCAACTGGCATTGAGCACCACAGGCACGCCCACGGCTTGGGCCGCATCGACGATGGCCCGACCCACTTCAAGTGGCCGGCCATTGATCATGGACCCAAACCCCACGTACAGGGGCTTCGGATTCGCTTTCAAGAAGGCCTCAAGGTCGGGTTCAGGTGTCCAATGGCGCGCTTTGTCGCGCTCTCGAAATCCCGTCATGTGA
>CBFHRO010000125.1:0-3006 GCA_965658245.1 uncultured Flavobacteriales bacterium | reverse complement strand
CGCTGAATGCTGGCAGAGCACGATTGAACCCATTCCCGATCGCCCCAACTACCTCAACCCTCACTCTTGGGCTTTGAACCCCAAGCTGTTGCCAAACCAAGCCCCTCGCATGCCAAAGGGCCAAATGCGCTTGAAACGATCGTTGTCGCGTCCTCTTTTGGAGCCTCATGCCGACGTGTTTTTCATCCATCCCACGATGTTGCTTGAAGGGGAGGCCTGGAATGCCGATGTGCAGGATGAAGAAATGAACGAAGAGGTTGATCGATGGCCCATTCGGCACCAGGCCTCGGCATTTGCGGGCGCAGGCAGGGTGTTTGCCCCGAGATACAGGCAAGCGCACGTCCGAATTTTTTCGTTGGGAGACTCATTGAGCTGGGCTGCGGCTGAAGTTGCATATCAAGACGTGAAAGCGGCATTCACGCTTTTTTTGGAAGAGTGGAACGATGGCAGACCCATAGTGCTTGCAGGCCACAGCCAAGGCTCTTTTCACGGGCGACGGCTGATTCAAGAGTTCTTTGATGGAAAGGAACTGTCGGACCGCTTGGTTGCGGCCTACTTCCCTGGCATGGACATGTACGCAAATGAATTCAATGAGCTGACCTTGTGCACGGAGCCCACCCAAACGCAATGTCTCTGTACGTGGATGACTTACGGCAAGGGCTACCTCCCCCCTTGGCTGACAAGAAAATCAGCCGCCGCGGACTTCTCTCCGGTGTTGATCTCGCACCCCGTGACCTGGGACGCGGAAAAAGGCGCAAGCGACTACGAAGCGCATCTGGGCGTGGTGCGGCCCTCGTTTCGTTTGTCCAAATCCGGAGCCATGCGCGGCGAAATCAGCCCGCAAGGTGTGCTTTGGGTTGACGCCCCAAAGGTGATCGGTGGAAAGCTGTTGCAACGAGACAACTGGCATTCGGGGGACATCAATTTGTTTTGGGCAAACATCTACAACAACGTGTTGGCAAGGACCCAAGCGTTTGTTGCCACGAAGTCTTGATGCGTGCTGCCTGATATCTGTCGTACCTTTTTTGCAAACCAACACTGCCATGCGTTTCATTCTCATTTCGATTGCCCTGATGCAGTCCGTCCTTTGTGTGGGCCAATCGCCTGCTGTACTCGATGGTTTCAATGCCCCCATGTTCAAGCCCAGCAAGTCCCCGCTGACTTTGGCAACTTCGCGCACGGAGGACACCCAGGGCATGACCTTGGACGCCGAAACGTTCCAGGACGCACGGGACATGCGCCCTCCTGCCATGTCGTGGGAGTTGCACTTCCCGGATTTGGGGGCCGTCACCCTGGAACTGTCAGAATTCTGCAATTTGAGTGACGACTTCACCATCGCCCGAAGCACCGCAGAAGGCACACGTGAAGAGCACTACATTCCGAGCCTGATCACCTACGAGGTGAATGCGGCTTCGACTGCAGGACAACATTTGGCCCAAGCCACTGGCATCGTCGTTCTCTTCGAACACTACATCCAAGCTTCTCTCAAATTGAATGGACAGCAATGGGAATTGGCTCCGACAAAGCGCCCAGCCCAGCGCGACACACTGGTGGAAGACTATGTGCTTTTTGACGTGGCCAAATCGACGGCGACCAACACCTTCTCCTGTGCCGTGGAGGATCAGGAGCGTGAGATGGCCATGATCAGCCGTCAGCAACAACAAAACCTTGTTCCCCAATGTGTGGAAATTGGCTTGGACATCGACAATTTCACGTACAACACCTTCGCCGATTGTTACGGTGCAATCGATTGGGGATTGGGGGTGCTTGCAGGTGTGGATTTGGTGTACCGCACGGAATTGAATGATTTCATCACCTTGCAGGCCTCCTATGTCAATGTGTGGGAAGTCCCTGAGCCTTGGGCTGGAACAGTGAACGACGCTGGCACCATGCTCGACCAACTTCGGCTGGAATGGACCTCTTCCAATGCCGTTCTGGCCAATGCGAATTGGGACATGATTCACCTCATGTCCAAACGAGGGGACACCGGCACAGGAGGCATCGCGTACCTGGGTGTGGTGTGCAGCCCCAACTATGCTTGTGGCTTCAGCAGTGCGATGGACAATCAATCTGATTTCCCAGTCATTCCGCCCAACTTCACGTGGAACCTCTTCGTGGTTGCGCATGAACTCGGTCACAACTTTGGCTCCAACCACACTCACTGGTGTGGATGGCCTGGGGGACCCGATCACCCTGATGAAGTGGAGGGCTCCACAGGAACCATTCACGACTGCTATGATTCCGAAGGTGGCTGTGCGGAAACCGTCATCAACGAGCAGGGCACCATCATGAGCTATTGTCATTTGCAGCCTGCAGGTGCCATTTTGGAATTCCACCCCGTGGTCGAGCAAGCCGCCCTCTTCCCCACCATCAATGCCAATGGATTCTGTCACGGGAATTGCGCGGCCATTGAAACGTCCTGCGGTTCTTACGGCTGCACCGATCCCACGGCGTGCAACTACAATCCAGATGCCGTCCAAGACGACGGCTCCTGTGGGGTGGTTGACGAATGTGGCGTGTGCGCAGGTCTCGGGGCAAGCTGCACAGGTTGCACGGACCCTGGAGCCTGCAACTTCTTTGAAGACGCCATCTTTGACGATGGATCGTGCACATTCCCTCCTGCAGGATATCCCTGCGACTGTGCCACCGAGTTAAGCGCTGTGGCCGATTTGGGCGCCAACGCAAGTTTCGCGTCGGAAACGGAAGCTGTTGGCACACTCACCTCCGCGGACATCACCCTGGTTTGGACCAACACCGCCGGCGACGGCAGTTGGGCAGGCGATCTGCTTTTGGAATTGGGCGCTCCCGACGGAACGTGCGTGGGCATCGGCGGATACGATGTGGGCACTGGTTGCGCTTTGGGTGCCTTGCCTTGGCCTTCCGCCTGGAATGTATCCTCATCTGGCACGTACACGCACACGGTCGATCTGACCAGCTTGAACATGGCTGGAGAAGGCCTTTGGAGCATCAACCTCGTCAATGGCTGGACAAGCTCAGGAGGGGCCA
>CBFHRO010000124.1:0-3158 GCA_965658245.1 uncultured Flavobacteriales bacterium | reverse complement strand
CTTCTACAATCATGATGCAGACAGGCGTTCCTTCTGCCTCGGCACAATCGGGGCAAGTGGCCAACAAGGCTTCAAGGTCGATGTCTTGCGCATGGGCACCAAAACTGAGGGCCGACGCAGCACAGGCAAGGGCAAGGAAACGCGTCATGGTCAAAGAACTTTAGGGTTTGCCTTCCCAAGGTATCAATCACGCGACAAATGAGAAGGCGGGGCCGTATCTTTTCTCCATGAACCGTACATGCATCGCCATGCTCGCGGCGTTTGGCCTGAGCAGCCTCACGTCTCAAGGCCAAATCGCAGCCTCCTTCAACATCAGCCATGCGGGATTGCAACCCTCGGCAGAGGCCACCGTCAACATCGGTGACACGGTGAAGTTCATTCATGGAGGAGGTGGCCCTCATCCCATGACAAGCGGACACAACCAAACCCCTTCGCCCACCTTTTTTCCGACGGTGTCAGTCACCATCGGCGCTCCGGAAGCCACGTTCACGTTGGACGAGGCTGGGGTGTATTATTTTCATTGCGGAACCAACCCCATGAATTCCAACAATTGGGGAACGCTGACGGTGGTGGATGCGAACAATCCCACCCTTGTGGACGAAACGCCGTCTGCTTCTTGGAACCTCCAATCCAACTTGGTCCAAGGTGAGGTGACCTTGCAGGGTGAGCGATTGCCGATGGAGGTGGTGCTCTACAGCATCGCGGGACAGGAAGTGAAGCGATGGAATCCGTCCCAGTCCCAAGGCGTGCTTTCGGTGGCGGGCTTGCCCCAAGGCTTGTACGTCATCTGTGGCGACAACGCGTTGACATGGCCGCTCTGGATTCAGTGAGCGCGCGATTGATTGGCCGCGCCGCCTTGGCACTTGGTGCCTTGGTCGCTTTGGGCTGCAACCCTGAGCGGCATTGGGAGTTGCGTACCGAACCTTATGAGCTCGCGGTGCCTGACCATGTCACCAACTACCTCGGCATGGAATTGACGCCCCCGACCCGTGCGCAAGTGCGGTTGGGAAGACATTTGTTTCACGACCGTATGCTGAGCTTGGATGGAAGCGTCAGCTGTGCATCTTGCCATTTGCAAAGTCGAGGATTCTCCGATCCCAACACGTTCAGCATCGGGGTGGCAGGAGGCCAAAGCGATCGGAACGCCATGGCTTTGATCAACTTGGCGTTCGACCCCTTGTTGTTTTGGGATGGTCGCGTGTCTTCCCTGAAAGAACAGGCGTTGCTTCCTGTGGTGCATCCTTTGGAAATGGCAGAAACGTGGCCAGATGTGGAGGCCAAACTCCAGGCAAGCGACCGCTATCCTCAGATGTTCTTCGAGGCTTTTGGCTCCTCAGAAATCGACAGCAACCGCGTGGCGGAAGCGCTGGCGGCGTTTGAAACCACGCTGCTTTCGTTCGAATCGCCCTACGACGCTTTCTTCTATGAGGGCAGGGGAGACGCATTGAACGCATCGGCTTTGCGGGGGTTCGATTTGTTTTTCGGAGAAGCGGAATGCGTGCATTGCCATGCTGGTCCTTTGTTGACAGACCAAACCTTCAAAAGCAATGGATTGGACGACACCGTGACCGACCCTGGCCTCGGAGAGGTGACGGGCGATCCCATGGATTTGGGCAAATTCAAGGTACCCACGTTGCGCAACATCGCTGAGACGGGGCCATACATGCACGATGGCCGGTTCGCTACGCTGATGGAGGTGGTGGAGCACTACAATTCGGGCGTCGATTCCCTGGCCCCCAACCTTGACCCAGACATGCACATCTACGAACAAGGCCTGCAATTGTCCGAACAGGACAAGCTCGATTTGGTGGCCTTCATGGAGTCCTTTACGGACCATGCGTTCCTGACGAACGAGGCGTTT
This sequence comes from uncultured Flavobacteriales bacterium, assembly GCA_965658245.1. Classification (GTDB taxonomy): domain Bacteria; phylum Bacteroidota; class Bacteroidia; order Flavobacteriales_D; family Sanyastnellaceae; genus UBA11663. The sequence continues at coordinate 1,297 of CBFHRO010000124.1, read as the reverse complement.
TCGGCGCATGATTGACTTCAATCCAGGAACTTTTCATCATCCAGTCATGAACCACAAGCGCACTTCAAAACGCCTCTTCATGTGGCTGGCTCTGGGTTGGGTAGGCATCACCGCGTCGGCCCAAAACCCAGAGGTGCACATTCACGGAGCGCTCAAAAACATGATGATGCATGCGGACATTTCCCCGCAAACCTCTTTGTCCGTGTATTCGGGCACGCTGGGATGGTGGGGGCTTGGCGCAGTCGCTGGATTGAAAGGGGAGGTGTTGATTTGGGACGGCCAACCTTGGGTGGCTTCCGCAAGCGAAGACCAAATCGTCCTTCAATCCGACCCCGAAGCCGAAGCGACCTTGCTTGTGGCCTCTCAGGTAGAGGACTGGCAGGAGTGGCCCGTCCCCAGGAAGGTGTCCTCGCAGGCAGAGTTTGAGACGTTTTTGGCCCAAACGGCTGAGGATGCGGGTCTCGACGTGACGCAGCCTTTTCCATTTCGGTTGGAAGGCCGTTTTAAAACACTGGCATGGCACGTGGTGGATTGGAAAGAGGGGGACATGGAGCACACATGCGAGAAGCACAAAACGACGGGGCCACACGGTGTCGAAACAGACCTTGAAACCCGGCTTTTGGGATTCCACTCGCTCAGACACCACCGCATCTTCACGCACCACAGCACCAACATTCATGTGCATGCGTGGATCGACGATTCGGACGTTGTGGCGCACGTGGACGGCTTGATCCTTTCGAAGGGAGCCACCCTGTTGCTGCCCCAACCTCGTTGAGGGTGCGTTTCTCTTCAGGATCGTCCCTGATTGAGTGACACGCGGTCGAGTGACGTCAGGTGTGGCGCCACCGCGTCGTCCATGCATCTGCGGCTTCGTTCACGAGGTCATACACCTTGGTGAATCCCGAAGCGCCGCCGTAGTAGGGGTCGGGCACATCTCCTGAGTCAAGAAACATGTGCACCTTCTCCTTCCAATCTTCCCGATCACCGGCAAGGGCCAACACGTCGTGAAAATTGCTGGCGTCCATCACCAAGATGAGGTCGTAGGCCTCGAAGTCCTTTTTTTTGATTTGGCGAGACTCCTGTCCGGCAATTTCAATGCCGTGACGTCGCATCTCCGCTTGCGCACGCGAATCAGGAGCTTCGCCGTTGTGGTATCCGTTGGTGCCGGCCGAGTCCACCTTGACGCGGAGGCCCTTGGTTTGGACATGATGTCGCAACAGACCTTCGGCCATGGGCGATCGACAAATGTTGCCAAGGCACACGGCAAGGACGCGAGAAGGGGCAGAGGTGGACATGG
>CBFHRO010000123.1:0-3193 GCA_965658245.1 uncultured Flavobacteriales bacterium | reverse complement strand
AATTCAGAGCTTGCAGAGATCGTCACGTTGCTGCACTCATCCGTGGCAGCGATGTTCAAATCAATGGGAATCATCTCCGTGCATTCCAAGACGATGTTGGCTGGCGTCGAGCTGAACGACGGAGGCGTCGTATCCTGAACCGTGATCACTTGCGTGGCGGTTGCGCTGTTGCCAGCGTCGTCTGTCGCAGTGAACGTACGCTCGATGGTGTAGTTGCCGGTGGCATTGCCTTCGATGGTTTCGTTTGAAACTGTCACCGTCACTGTTCCACAGTTGTCAGACGCAGTCGCATCCTCCATCGGCATCTCCTCAGAGCACTCGACTGTGTAGTCCGCAGGGACAAACGTGAACGCAGGAGCCGTCGTGTCCTGAACCGTGATCACTTGCGTGGCGGTTGCGCTGTTGCCAGCGTCGTCCGTCGCAGTGAACGTGCGGGTGATCGTGTAGTTGCCCGCAGCATCGCCTGCAGTCGTCTCGCTCGACACCGTCACAGTCGCCGTACCACAGTTGTCAGACGCAGTTGCGTCATCCATGGGCATGTCGTCAGTGCACTCCACGGTGTAGTCCTCTGGGACTGACGTGAAGGCTGGAGCCGTCGTGTCCTGAACCGTAATCACTTGCGTGGCCGTCGCGCTGTTGCCAGCGTCGTCCGTCGCAGTGAACGTGCGCGTGATCGTGTAGTTGCCAGCAGCATCGCCTGCAGTCGTCTGGCTGGAGACCGTCACAGTCGCAGTGCCACAGTTGTCAGATGCGGTCGCATCTTCCATGGGCGTCTCCTCGGTGCACTCCACGGTGTAGTCCGCAGGAACGAACGTGAACGCAGGAGCCGTCGTGTCCTGAACCGTGATCACTTGCGTGGCCGTCGCGCTGTTGCCAGCGTCGTCCGTCGCAGTGAACGTGCGCGTGATCGTGTAGTTGCCCGCAGCATTGCCTGGAGTTGTCTCGCTGGAGACCGTCACAGTCGCAGTGCCACAGTTGTCAGACGCAGTCGCATCCGCCAAAGGCATGTCGTCAGAGCACTCCACGGTGTAGTCTGCAGGAACAGACGTAAACTCAGGCGCAGTAGCATCACCCACAGTAATCACTTGCGTGGCCGTAGTGCTGTTGCCAGCATCGTCCGTCGCAGTAAACGTGCGCGTGATCGTGTAGTTGTCCGCAGCATCGCCAGCAGTCGTCTCGCTTGAGACAGTGACCGTCACTGCTCCACAGTTGTCAGACGCAGTCGCATCCGCCATAGGCATGTCGTCAGAGCACTCCACGGTGTAGTCTGCAGGAACAGACGTGAACTCAGGCGCAGTGGCGTCCTCCACCGTGATGGTGAATGACGACGTTGTGCTGTTGCCATGAATGTCCAATGCCGTGTAAGTCACTGTTGTGGTTCCCACCGCGAATGAATCCCCGATGTTGTGAGAAGCTGACAATGATGCCAAACCACAATTGTCGGCAGCCGTAGGCGCCTCCCAGGTTACAGCAGCTGCACAAAGGCCAGCGTCATTGGATTGCGTGATGTCCGCAGGCATGCCGCTGATGACTGGCGCCTCGTTGTCGGTGATGACCACCTCTTGAGAAGCAGTTGCCGTGTTGCCAGCAGCATCTTCAACACTCCACGTCACCGTCGTCGAACCGACAGGGAATGACGCGGGGGCGTCGTTTGTGACAGTGTAGCTGCAGTTGTCTGCGACAGTGGCGTCTCCAAGAGACAACACCGCTGCGCACGTTCCATCATCGTTGTTGGCTGCAATGTCAGCAGGTGCTGTGATGCTCGGAGCGAGGACATCTTCCACAACCACTGTCACAGTTGCAGATGAAGCATTACCACAGTCATCGGTGGCCGTAAGCTCCACATCGTTGTTTCCGAGATCACTGCAATCGAAGCTCATCACATCCAACGACAAGGACACGCCTCCGCACACGTCGGAAGATCCGTTGTCAATGTCTGCAGTCGTGATCGAAGCTTCACCATTCGCATCCAATTGAACCGTCACACCCTGGGCCATCACCGCGGGAGCAGTGGAGTCTTGGATGGTGAACGTCGCGGTCGTTTCGCGGTCGTTGCCACAATCGTCGGTCGCTGTAAACGTGACCGTGGCAGAGCCAGTGGCACCGCACAAATCGCTCAGTGCAGTGTAGTCGTTGCTCCAAGTCACATCGCCGCAAGCGTCTGTGGCCGTCGCACCACCGTGTGATGCCAACCAGTTGTTCAACTCAGTGGCATTGCCTGAACCATCGCACTCCACGGTCAAATCAGCCGCTTCCGTCGTAATCGTAGGACGGGTCGTGTCTTCGATGACGAAGGTCGCAGTGGTGGACGTTTGGTTTCCGCACGCGTCAGTCGCAGTGAACGTCACCACGGCCTCCCCTGCGTTTCCACAAGCTGAGGTCAATCCGATGTAGTCGTTGCTCCAGTTCACCACCCCGCAGATGTCGGAGGCTGAGGCAAATCCATTGTTGTTCAACCAACCGTCCAAAATCGGCGTGTAGTTGGAACCGCAAGGCATCACCAAACCGCTGGCCACCACATCCATGGTTGGGCCAACCGTGTCTTCAATGGTAAACGTCGCTGTGGTCGAGGCAGTGTTGCCCGAACCATCCGTCACGGTGAAGGTGACTGTCGCAGCGCCCGTGGCACCGCAATCGTCGCTCAAAGCCGTGAAGTTGTTGGTCCAAGTTAATGGGCCGCAAGCATCCGTTGCTTGAGCACCACCGTTGTTGGCCAACCAGGCGTTCAAGGCGTTTGTGTTGCCCAATCCATCGCACTCCACAGTCGAAGCGCTGGCCTCCACGGAGATGACGGGATCAATGTTGTCCTCCACCGTGATGGTGGCAGTCGCCGTTTTGCTGTTGCCGTGGATGTCCAAAATGGTGAGCACAACGTCGTTGTCGCCCAAATCGTCACAATCAAACGAATCCACGTCAATCGACACACTTTGGATGCCACAGTTGTCGGTAGAACCGTTGTTCACCTGAGCAGCAGTGATGCTCGCATCGCCATCGGCTTCAAGCTGGACGGTGAAGCTGTTTGCAGCCACCACGGGATCCTCGTCGTCCTCCACAGTCACAGTGAAGCTCGCCGTTGTTTCGTTGTCATAGATGTCCGTCGCAGTGTATGTCACCGTTGTGGTACCCACAGGGAACGTGTCACCTGAAGCGTAGTCCGAGGTGAACGTGTCCATGGTGCAGTTGTCGGCTGCGG
>CBFHRO010000122.1:0-3223 GCA_965658245.1 uncultured Flavobacteriales bacterium | reverse complement strand
GCGCAAGAATGACGGGGCGGTAGTCCCACCTCAACAAGCTTGCCCTCTCCGCGATGCGGAGGGGGCGCTTTCTTTTTGGGAATTCGCCTTGCGCTCAAACCTTCGGCTTGGCGTCGGCTTTTCCCCAAAAAGAAAGCCCCGCACTTTCGTGCGGGGCTTGTTGGGTGGGTGGCTAATGGGATTTGAACCCACGACCCTCGGCACCACAAACCGATGCTCTAACCAACTGAGCTATAGCCACCATGTGCCTTCGTACAGACCGGGTGTGGTCCTGAAGGGAGCGCAAAGATATTCAAGATGTCTCAATGTCAAGCCCCTCCCTTGGGGACTTCTTTCGACCTTTGAGGCATGAGCGCCCAACTCAAGGTTTTGCATGTGGCAAGCTGGTATCCCTCGGAGGTTCATCCCAGCTTGGGGAACTTCATCGAGCGGCACGTAGAGGCCGTGGCGACGGCATGTGAGGTGGAGGTTTGGGCGCCCGTGCCGGTGCGCGGATCGGCAGGCAGCGTGGTGAAGATGCGCGAGAAGAATGGGACGGAGTTGCGGGAGGTGGAAGGCCAAACCTGGACCGTCCGCCGCCTCTACCACGAAGCCACGCGACCGCAACTGGTCGGGGTCGCCCGATCGGTGGCGAGTGCGGCGTCGAAGATGGATTGGACGCCCGATGTGGTGCACCTCCATGTGGCCTATCCCGCCGGTCCCGCAGCGGTAGCGTGGGCCAAGAAGTGGGGTGTGCCCGTGGTGTTGACTGAGCATTGGACCGCGTATCAGGACTTTGGCGCGGTGCCCTGGTGGCGTCGCCGGGTGATTCGGGATGTGGTCAAGCGTGCAGATGCGGTGTGTCCGGTGAGTGCCGACTTGGGCGCGGCCATGGCCAAGGCGGTGCCTGGCATGGACCCCGTGCATGTGGTGCCCAACGTCGTAGACACGTCTCGGTTCAAGCCCATGGAGGAAGAGACCTTGGCCGGGGTGCCTGTGGGTGTCACGCGACGCCGTTTGGAAGGTCATGCCATGGAGCGCGTCCTTCACGTCAGTTCCATGAACGACGACCAAAAGAACATCACCGGCCTTCTCGCGGCCCTCTCTCCCCTGTTCAAGGCGAATCCTGCGATAAGAGCCACGTTTGTGGGGGGCGAGCAAGCCCGCTTGGACGGTCACCGGTCGTGGGTGGAGGCGCAAGGGCTTGAGGGTCGCATCGTGTTCACCGGGCCCTTGGGCACAGACGAGGTTGTGAAGCACATGCAAACACACGACGTGTTGGTGTTGAACAGCAGGCGCGAGAACTTTCCCTGTGTGATTGCAGAGGCTTGGGCCTGCGGGATTCCTGTGATGAGCACCGATGTGGGCGGCATCCGGGAGCACCTCCCCCATGGCTTGAGCGAGCGCGGTTTCCTCTTGCCGGCCGAGGCAGGAGTGGCGGAATGGAAAGAGGCTTGGACGCAGGTGAGCCAAACCACTTGGCGCGAGGAACCCTTGCGCATGTATGCAGAGACGCACTTCAGCATGTCGGCGGTGGGTGCGGCGTACAAGGCCGTGTATTTGGACCTGCTGGGGTGACCCGGTTTGGGAAAATTTACCGATCCGCAGCCTGTTCAGGCCAAATCCAACAGCGAGTCCGTGCCCACGGGACGGCGGACTTCGAAGCCCTCGCCGTGCAAGAACCCTGCAGGACGTCCAAACGAGGTGGCCCTCCCCCGCACGTGGTCGAGGAATTCGGGACTGCTGATCGGCGTTGCGGGCTCGTCCGAGTTGGGGTCGTGGAATTGTGAGCCGAAGGCCAGAATGGCCTCGAACTTGGTGTCGAGGTGCCCCGTGATGTCCACAACGACGTCCGGCGTGCGGTCGTAATCCTGGATGTAGTGGTACACGGCCCGGGGACGCCACGCGGCCTCGGGGGCGTCGGCGGGTCCGGTCACGACTTTGGCGAGGCCGGCGAGGAAGACCGCGCGGGCCACGAGCTCGGCGCCACGGCCGTGGTCAGGGTGGCGGTCTTCGAGGGCGTTGGCCAGGACCACGGAGGGACGCAAGCGGCGGATGGCAGACACCACCAAACGCAGGCTGTCCTCATTCACTTCGAAGAATCCGTCGGCGAGGCCGAGGTTTTCGCGGTGGACCAGGCCGAGGATGGACGAAGAAGCGGCGGCCTCAAGGTCGCGAAGCTCGGCCGAGCCCCGCGTTCCAAGCTCTCCTCGGGTCAGGTCGACAATGGCGCATCGCTGGCCTTGGCTCGCAAGTTTGGCCAGGGTCCCTCCTGCCGACAACTCCACGTCGTCCGGGTGGGCGCCAAAGGCGAGTACGTCCACGGCTTCTGGAAGGGTCTTGAGGGTCTGCTGTGCCATGGTACAAAGGTAGTTGGCGACTGAATTGTCGCTCGAAACCCACTCGTTCTCAAAAAATATTCATTCATTCCCGAATCAAAGCGCTTCATTCCGCCTAACTTGAAGCAGCGATGGTTGAACATCGCCCCCTTGCAAGTGGTTGTTCTATGCACCCAATCGCATCGACATGAACGCAGCATCCACTTCATCCCCCGACGAGGTTTTGGTCCTTGGAGCCGGCTTTGCCGGCCTTGCCACGGCAAGCTACTTGGCCAAAGCCGGACACCGCGTACGCGTTGTGGAACGACACGACACACTGGGCGGTCGGGCTCGGAAATTTGAAGCGGAAGGGTTCACGTTTGACATGGGCCCGAGCTGGTACTGGATGCCGGACGTGTTTGAACGTTACTTCAAGGATTTTGGAGCCGACGTGAACGAGGAAATGAACCTCGTTCGCCTCGACCCCTCCTACACCGTGTGGTTTGAAGATGGTCCGCTCGAGATCCCCGCAGGGCTCGACGCCTTGGCCGAGGTCTTCGAAAACATCGAAGCCGGCGCAGGCCAAAAGCTCAAGGACTTCATGGCCGAAGCCGAGGTGAAGTACAACATCGGCATGAACAAATTCGTGAACAAGCCGGCGCACAACGCCCTCGAGTTCGCGGAATGGCAAACGGTGGTCGACGCCACCCGCTTGTCGCTGTTCACGTCTTTCAGTGCTTTTGCACGCAAGCACTTCACGCACCCCAAGCTGCTCCAGATCATGGAGTTTCCGGTGCTCTTCTTGGGCGCCAAACCTGAAGACACCCCCGCCCTTTACTCCCTCATGAACTACGCGGACACCTGCCTTGGCACGTGGTACCCCATGGGCGGCATGAACGAAATCGTGCAAGCCATGGTCCGTGTGG
>CBFHRO010000121.1:0-3470 GCA_965658245.1 uncultured Flavobacteriales bacterium | reverse complement strand
CGAATGATTTCCCTTTGAATGTGGTTGCGATAGGTCTCCAAATGGGCATTCAGCTCTTCGTGGGGGATGGAAGCAAGGGCTCTGATGCGCTTTGTTGACTCATTCCATTGAGAATGTGACTGCAATTTGACGTCCGTTTGCAGCCGGAATTGGCACCCTCTACCGAGTGATACCCGCAAACACACGGTGCATTGAGATGAAGTGGAGTGGGCGCGAAGAAAAAAGTTTAGTGTCATGTTTTGTGTTTACCCACGTGCTTACATTCTTGACAAATGTTGCTGCATGGTGACACATGAAGATACGACGCCTATCCGTGAATACCCCGTATTTGTTGACAATTGGAGGTGTTTGTTGGTTCAATGTGAATCAGGATGCATCACATCAAATAGGTCTCGTCCAGACCGCAAAAGCCTCAGCAAATGCTGGGGCTTTTTCGTGCACAACGCTCAATGGATGGCAGCTCTATTCGTTGCCACACGTTGGTGCAGGGCATTACTTTTGGCCCTATGAAAACGCGCAAGTACCTCGAGGGTGGGATTGAAGTGTCGGAGTTGGGATTTGGGGCCTGGCAGCTCGGCGTGGACTCGGGGTGGAAGGCGGTGACGGAAAACGAAGCCGAGCGGATGATCCGGATGGCGCTGGACCGCGGCATCAACTTCTACGACACGGCGCCCAACTATGGAAACGGCACAAGCGAAGAGCGCCTTGGAAAGGTGTTCAAGACCTTGGACAGGGAGTCGATTGTGATCAATTCGAAGTTTGGGCGGTTGGACAACGGCGTTGTGGATTTTGGTTCTGAGCACATCCGTGGGTCGGTCGAGCGCAGCTTGAAGCGGTTGAACGTCGATTACCTCGATTCGGTCATCATCCACAGTCCTCCAAAAGAGTTCCTCGACGGCAACCAAAACGACCACTACGCGATTCTTGAGCGTCTCCAAGAAGAGGGGAAAATCAAGGCGTACGGCGCCTCGGTGGATGCGGAGGGCGAGATCAAAATGTTGCTCAACACCACCAACGCCAAGGTCATTCAGTCCTTTTTCAACATCCTTCATCAGGACTGCGTGGGGGCCTTTGAGTTGGTGGAGGCCAAAGGGGCCACCGTCATTGCCAAAATCCCATTCGACTCAGGATGGCTCACAGGCAAATATGGCGCCGACGCTCAGTTTACAGGTGTGCGGGACCGCTGGTCGAGGGAAGAGATTGCAACACGTGCAGGTCTCGTGGATCGGGTGAAAGAGATGGTTGCAGGGCATCCATCGTTGGTGTCGGCGGCCTTGACGTTCTGCACGTCGTTCGAGGCGGTGAGCACGGTCATTCCGGGTGCCGTCTCTGAAGCGCAACTGTTGGCGAACCTCGACGCGATGCATCACAAACTCGACGAGAACGTCGTGACGCAATTGCAGGCTTTTTACCGAGAAGAGGTGCGTGCGTTGAAGTTGCCCTGGTAAGCGGACGCGTTACCTTCGTCGAGAACTTCGGCCATCTGCCGTTGTTCCACTTTCTGAACCCACCGACATGGCAAACATTCCCTGGAAAACGGTCAAAGAGTACGACGAGATCACCTTCAAAGTGCACGACGGCGTGGCGCGCATTGCGTTCAATCGTCCTGAGGTGCGAAATGCCTTCACGCCCAAGACGGTGGATGAGCTTTGGGAAGCCCTCATCACATGCCACGAAAGCCAAGACATTGGGGTGGTGTTGATCACAGGAGAGGGACCGTCGCCGAAGGATGGCGGATGGGCATTTTGCAGTGGGGGAGACCAAAATGTCCGCTCCAACACCGGCTACAAGGGAGAAAACGGCGTCAACCGCTTCAACATCCTCGACGTCCAACGCCAAATCCGCTTCATGAACAAGGTGGTCATTGCCGTTGTCCCCGGATGGGCAGTGGGTGGAGGCCACAGTTTGCATGTGGTGTGCGACATGACGATTGCGAGCAAAGAGCACGCCGTGTTCAAGCAAACAGACGCGGACGTGGCGAGTTTCGACGGGGGCTTTGGGTCCGCGTACCTCGCCCGTCAGGTGGGCCAAAAACGCGCCCGCGAGATCTTTTTCCTCGGCGCCTCTTACTCAGCCCAAGAAGCCTATGAAATGGGCATGGTCAACGCGGTCGTGCCGCACACCAAGCTTGAAGAAACGGCCTTAAGCTGGGCCAAGGAGATCATGACCAAGAGCCCCACGGCCATCAAGATGTTGAAGTTTGGCTTCAACCTCATCGACGATGGCCTCGTTGGGCAACAAGTGTATGCAGGGGAGGCGACGCGCCTTGCCTATGGCACCGAAGAAGCGAAGGAGGGACGGGATGCGTTCCTTGAGAAGCGCCCGCGCGACTTTTCACGCTTCCCCAAGTTCCCCTGATCTCCCCGGAGTTTCTGTGGGGAGAAACGCTTTATACCCGGTTATATTGGAAGGTGTAGGTGCTGCCATTATTTTGGCGAGACCAATGTGTTGCTTGCGTTCGATTTCTCTGCTTTTGGCAGCCTTGTCTGGCTTTGCACCCTTCCCTATGCGAGGGCAGGCTCCTTTCGTGTCCGTCACCGATGACATGCACGTGGCGACGAACAACTTGGAGGGGTTTTGGGGCCCTGGGATGAGTGCGTGGGACGTCAATGGGGACGGGTGGGACGACCTGACGTTCGGGGACTTTTTTGGGGGTGCCAACGTCTTTCTCAACGAAGGGGGCACGTTTGCGGAGGAACCGCTTGTCATCACGCCCACAGGACCATGCGAGACAAAGAGCACAGTGTGGGGCGACGTGGACAACGACGGCGACCAAGACTTGTACATGGGGTGTCGGATGGATGCCAACCGCTTTTTCCTCAACATGGGAGACATGACGTTTGTCGATGTGTCTGAAACGTGTGGCCTCAATTCACTCTCCACAAGCAGCTGGGGCGGAGCATGGGTGGATTTCAATCGGGATGGATTTCTCGATTTGCTCGTGGCGAATTACACCAGCCCCTACGACCACCCCAACGAACTGTATTTGGGCAATGGGGACGGGACTTTCGAGGAAGTGGACATCACCGACTACGGCATGCTTCCCGTCGCGCGGGCCTCGTTCCAACATCACTGGCTGGACATGAACGGGGACGACATCCTGGATGTCTACGTCATCAACGACCGGTTTAACGTCAACGAAAGTTATCTCGGGGTGTCAGGAGGGCTTGGTTTGCCTGACACGTTGGTTTCGACCCCAGATTCGATGGGGTTGAATGCGTCGGGAGATATGATGGGCGAGACGTGGTTGGACGCCGACCTCAACGGGGATTTGGAGGTGTACATTGCGAACAGTTCGCCCCACGGCAACATGCTGCTCGAAGCCGATTCAACCGGAGTGTACTTGAATCGAGCCGCGGAATTGGGTATCGACCTGTACAGGCAAAGTTGGGGCGTGTCGGCAGGCGACTGGAACAACGATGGGTGGGAAGACTTGTACGTGTCGACGTCAAACTGGACTTATTACCATG
>CBFHRO010000120.1:0-3489 GCA_965658245.1 uncultured Flavobacteriales bacterium | reverse complement strand
AGGCGAGCTGGGTCAGGCCGTAGCGGTCCCGAAGGTCCACAAACGTCATCCCGCCAAGGTCGCGGGTTCGCTGCACCCATCCGCTGAGCGTGACTTGGGTGCCGGCATGGTCGAGGCGGAGTTCTCCGCAAGTGTGCGTTCGATGCATGGGACCCCAAAGTTACCAAGACGCACGCAGGCTTCGAAACGGGCCACCCTAACTTTCGAGCATGAAATTGAACGGTTCATTCCTCCCTGTCCTTGGCCTGTTCCTCTGGGCGGTCGCGATTCAATCGGTGTCTGCCCAATCGTGGCAGCAACAAGTCGATTCCGACATCCGCGTGACCCTTGACGACACGCGTCACGAACTGCGCGGCGACATCGCAATCACCTACCACAACAACAGCCCGGAGACGCTGGACTTCGTGTGGATGCATTTGTGGCCCAACGCTTACCGGAACGGGAAGACGGCGATGGCCAAGCAGCACTACCGCGACGGGGACATGTTCATGTTCTATGCGATGAGCCGCGACCGGGGAGGCATCGATTCGCTGGCATTCACCTCGGCAGGCCAAACCCTCGCTTGGGAATATCACCCCGAGCACATCGACATCGCCAAAGTGACGCTGCCCGCCCCCCTCGCGCCCGGCGAGTCCGTGAAGATCGCCACGCCCTTCCGGGTGGACCTTCCGAGCGGGAGCATTTCGCGTTTGGGCCATGTGGGCGAATCCTACCAAATCACCCAATGGTACCCCAAGCCTGCGGTCTACGACGAGGAGGGATGGCACCCCATGCCTTACCTCAGCCAAGGGGAGTTCTTCTCCGAGTACGGCAGCTTCGACGTGCGCATCACCTTGCCGAGCAACTACACGGTGGGTGCGACGGGCGATTTCGTGCCGGGTTCGGAAAACAACAACACGGAATTGAAGCGGCTCGCCCAGCTTGTGGAGGAAACCGAGACGTGGGTGACGAAGGAGGGCTGGAACGACACGACCAACGATTTCCCGGACTCGTCCGAGGACATGAAGACCCTTCACTTCCGCCAGTCGCGGGTGCACGACTTCGCGTGGTTTGCCGACAAGCGCTACAAGGTGCTCCAAGGAGAAGTGACTTTGCCAGGGGACGGCCGAACGGTCACCACGTGGGCAATGTTCACGCCCGAGGAGGGAGAGCTCTGGCAGAAGGCCCCGGAGTACCTGCACGACGCGACGTACTACTACTCACTCTGGAACGGGGATTACCCCTACAACCAAGTGACGGCGGTGGACGGGACCATTTCCGCGGGCGGCGGCATGGAATACCCCAACGTGACGGTCATCGGCAGGTCCGGCAGCGACTCAGGCCTCGAGACGGTCATCGTCCACGAGGTGGGCCACAACTGGTTTTACGGCATCCTGGGCAGCAACGAGCGTGAAAATGCATGGATGGACGAAGGCATCAACTCTTTCAACGAAACGCGCTACATCCTGACGAAGTACGGGGAGGACAAAGGCTTGAATTTCCTCGTGGGGAACAACAATCTCGCCAAGCGTTTTGATGTCGACGACTTCCAATACAAGTGGGTCGACGAGTTGAGCTACCTGTTCCCGGCGCGATTTGGCGCCGATCAGCCCATCCAATGCCACAGCAACAGCTTGACGTCGTTGAACTACGGCGCCATCATCTACAAGAAAACGGCGGCCGCGTTTGCGATGCTTCAATCGCACTTGGGCACCGAGCGCTTTGACGCGGCGATGCAGCTCTACTTCGACACGTGGAAATTCCGCCATCCGTCGCCAGCGGATTTGCAGAAGAGCATGGAGAAATCCACCGGAGAGGACCTGTCGTGGTTCTTCGAAGATTGGATCCAAACCACCAAGCGCAACGACCTCAAGTTGGTCAGCGTCAATGCCAAATCATCAGGTCCCGCCACGTTCCGCGGCATCAAGGTGCGCAACGTGGGCGAGCTCAGTTCCTCCGCGCGTGTGTCGGGCTTGGTGGGCGATTCCGTAGTGGCGGTGGTCGACCTGCCCTTGATGGCCCCAGGCGAGGTGGGTGAGGCGCCCACTCCGCAGGTGGACGTCGACCGCTGGGTCTTGGACCACGACCGCGTGACCTTGGACTACGACCGCAGCAACAACGTGCGCCACACCCGCATGTTGGGTGGTGTGGAGCCGTTGCAATTGCGCATGTTGACGCGGTTGGAGGACCCGGAGAAGACCCGTATGTTCTGGGCTCCAGCACTCGGTTGGAACGCCCACAATGGTTTGATGGGCGGAGTGGTGATTCACAACCTCATGTTGCCCCCGCGCGACTTCACCTTCCAGTGGACGCCCTTGCTCTCTTCGAACGCAGAAGGCGTGGATTTCGGAGGCATTCTCCGTTTGGATTGGCGGAAGAAAAATTGGCACGTGGGCATGCGGAGTTCCCAATTCCGTGCCGAGGAGGCCCTGCAAATGCGGCCGGACGTCACCGTTGGCACGTACGATGGTGAGCTGTTGACGCGCACGTCTTGGGAGCTGGAGCGTACCCTCAACAGGAACCCGGTCTCGGATTGGAAGGGCTACGTTCGGTACGAAGGCACGCATCTCTTTGGATTTGTGGATCCCGTGGAAGGGTCTTACACCTTGGTGCCCAATTCGGGCGGGGTGCGTCTTCAGCGCCGCGCGTCTCGCTTGGAGGTGCGCTCAGACCAAACCTCCACTTCCTCCCCTGGCCTTCGCCAGACGGGCTCCTTGATGCTCGGCCGCGTGTCCACCCACGGCTTCAAGCTCGCTGGTCCGCCCAGCGGCACGGACCCTGCCGTGGCCAATCCTGCGCACGTCACCCACATGTTTGCCGATGCATGGTGGCACCTCGACTACACCCGTCCTCGGGCGGGTCGGGAGCACACCTGGTCCATCGACGCCCGGGCTTCCCGCGTGTCGAGCAGCGTCGAAACGTCCACCACCGAATTGTGGTCGAGCGACCGCAACCTGGGCGTGCCCGATTACGGCACGGCATTGGCCGGCACCGGCGCGCACTTCGACCCGTTGGCCGACGAGCTCTTGCTGAACCGTGGCGGCGGCATGCCGGGCGTGGACGCCGGGTGGACGGGCCGTCAAGCGGCCCTTGACCGCGGAGGATTGCCCGTGGACATGGTGGCCCCCACGGGCTTGTGGTCGGTGCGCGGCGGGTTCCGCCACGGCATCGGCGTGGAAGTCTTTGCTGGTGCCGCCGGCGCCTGGGACGACGGCCTTGACAACGTGGGCGGGGCAAACCTGACCCATGCGTTCAACGCGGTGGCTGGGGTGTCTCTGCCGCTGGGACCGCTTGAGATTCAGATTCCCCTGTGGGTTGCCAATCCGGCGGAGGTTGCGCAGCCTTGGGACGGTTGGATGTTCAAGCTGAACCTGCGTGAGCTCAACCCGTTGACCCTCGTGCGGAAAAACCTGTTGTAAGCCACCTGAAGGTGCGTAGTTTCGCATCATGCAGCATCCCACGGAACGTTTGGAAGCCATGCGCGCTGAAGCCCTCAAAGGGGGTGGAGAA
>CBFHRO010000119.1:0-3523 GCA_965658245.1 uncultured Flavobacteriales bacterium | reverse complement strand
CCAAAAGCAAGACGCCGCCCAAGACGTGCCGTTTTTGTTGCGGTTGACGCCTTCGGCAGTGGTGTCCTCCGATGCCGGCCACGGCATTGGCTACACTTCTCTCCGCATTCGCGGTGTGGACCAAAGTCGGATCAACGTCACGATCAATGGGGTGCCCCTGAACGACGCAGAGTCGCAGGGCGTGTTTTGGGTGGACCTTCCCGACCTCGGAAGCAGCATGACAGGCCTTCAAATCCAGCGCGGCGTGGGCACGAGCACCAACGGCCCCGCGGCCTTCGGTGCCACGGTGTCTGTGAACACCTTGGGTACCCTGGCCAAGCCCGGCATTCGTGCGGTGCTCGGAGGAGGCTCCTTCGGAACGCAACGTCGCACCCTGGCGTGGAACACGGGGATGCTCCGAGACGGCTGGTCTTTTGAAGGCCGCGCTTCGCGCATCACCTCTGACGGCTGGGTGGATCGGGCCACGAGCGACCTCAGCTCATTGTACGGCCGCGTCGCCAAGCGCTGGGAGACAGGGCGTTTGTCCTTCACCACGACTTTGGGCCACGAGCGCACCTACCAAGCGTGGTACGGCGTTCCCCAAATTGTCGCCAACCCAGAATCCACGGACGAGGACATCCTCAATTGGGTTCAAGGGAGCGGCGAATACGGCTACGGCGCAGACACGGTGCGTGTGGCAGATTTGCTCGACCGTCGCGCCCAACACAACTACTACCGTTACGAGAACGAAGTGGACGACTACCGTCAGGACCACCACCAAATCCACTTGGACCAATCTTGGGGCGAATGGGATTTTGGCGGGGTGTTGTACGCCACACTGGGAGCGGGTTTTTACGAGCAATTCCGTCAAGGCGATGACCTGTCCGATTACGGCTTGGCGCCACTGGTGATGGGCACGGATACGACGTTTGCCACGGATTTGGTGCGCCGTCGCTGGCTTGACAACACGTTGATTGGAACCTCGTGGACGTTGAGCCGCGCGACAGAGCACTTTTCGCAGGTCTATGGCGTTTCGCGCTCGTTCTATTCCGGGGATCACTTCGGAGAGCTCATTTGGATGGACTTCGGTGCAGGTGCCGAGCCAGGAGACGAGTACTACCGATCTCTCGGGGAGAAGACGGATTTGAGCGCCTTCGGAAAGTGGTCTGGCCAAATGTCGGATCTCCGCTGGCACGGCGAACTCCAAGCGCGTCAGGTGTTGTACCAAACGTCTGGCCGCGACAACGACTACAGCGAAATCGACATTCAGGATGAGCTGACATTCTTCAACCCCAAGGCGGGTTTGACCTGGACGCCTTCGGAGACCATGAAAGGTTTTGTATCGGCGGCGGTGGCGCACCGAGAGCCTGCGCGATCAGACTACCTCGATTCTCCGCAGGACACGCCGTTGCGTCCAGAGCGTTTGTTGGATGTGGAGGCCGGAGCCCAAAAGCGCGGCGAGCGTTGGGCCGTGGGTGTCACGTTGTACAACATGCAATACACGGACCAACTCGTGGCCACGGGACA
Organism: uncultured Flavobacteriales bacterium; assembly: GCA_965658245.1. GTDB lineage: Bacteria > Bacteroidota > Bacteroidia > Flavobacteriales_D > Sanyastnellaceae > UBA11663. Next base: position 2,017 of record CBFHRO010000119.1, on the reverse strand, counting down.
GCTCAACGACGTCGGCAATGTGGTTCGCGTGAACGTGGCGGACAGCCACCGCCGTGGTGTGGAATTGGAGGCGGGGGTGCAGTTGACGTCATCCGTGCGCCTCGATGCCAACGCCACGCTCGCCCAAAACAAGATTGCGCAATTCGAAGAAACGGTGTACGATTACGACAGCAACTTCGATTACGAAAACACCATTGTCCACGAGAACACCGACATTGCCCTCTCGCCGAATGCGGTCGGCATGGGGATGTTGACGTACGAGGCCCCCAAGGACGGAGCCCTTGCCGGACTGTCTGTGAGCTTGATTGGAAAGCATGTGGGGCCGCAATTCTTGGACAACACGTCCAACGAGGGGCGCGCTTTGGCGGCATACACGACCTTGGATGCGGTGGTTCGCGCGGAGCGCACCTTGGATTCTGGGCAGGCCTTGACCTTGTCGGTGTTTGGAAACAACTTGCTCGACGCCATGTACAGTGCCACCGGATGGACCTACAGCTACAGGTTCGGAGGTCCTGAGTCCACCGTGACAGAGAACTACGTCTACCCCCAAGCGGGACGTCATGGATTTGTGACCCTCGCGGTGGAGTTTTAACGCGCCAAGTGCATCTCATTCAGGACGTCGGGCTCGCGTTCCACGGCCGATCCGACCACCACGCATGTGGCGCCCGCGTCCCATGCCCGGTCCAGGTCTTCTTGGCACGTGAGCCCGCCGCCCACAATCAACGGCACCTTCACGGACTCTCGAATGGCGGCAATGGTCTCGGTGGGGATGGGGGCACCTGCTCCGCTTCCCGCATCAAGGTACAGGCATCGAAGCCCCAGCATTTCGCCGGCGAGGGCGGTGGCGACCGCAAGCTCTGGTTTGGCCAAAGGAATGGGCAGACTGTGAGACATGTAAGCCGCCGCGGTGAGCGGAGGGTCGCCGATGAGCATGTAGCCAGTGGGTACAAGTTCCAAGTCCAGTTTCGAGAGAAGCGGTGCGGCTTCGACGTGACGCCCGATGAGGAGGTCTGGATTCCGTCCTGAAATCAAACTCAAGAACAGCATGGCGTCGGCGTGCCCCGAGATTTGGTTGGGCGCGCCTGGAAAGAGCACCACAGGAAGCGAGAGCGACCGCTTCAATTCCTGAACCACCCTTGACGTGCTGTCGTCGGTCACGAGGCTTCCGCCCACGAAGACATCCGTGGCGTCACTCGATTCAAGGTGGCCGAGGAGGTTTAACCACGCCTTGCCCGAGGGGGCGTCTTCAGGATCCACGAGCACGGCCAGTCGTCGTCGGCCCGCGCGGGCATCCGCGACAAGCGAATCGAGCCATGTGGAGGAGTCTTCAGGTCTCATTGCTGGTGTCCAAGATAACGAAGCGCACGGCCTCGACCGTTTCGGGATGACGCATGACGTGCCCGGAGTTCACCGTCAAAAAGTGGACGTGACTGCTGCCCAACCGACGCCACGGCCGAGACCATGCCCAAGGGATGATGGCGTCTCGTTGCCCAAACACCGCATGAACATACACGTTGCGCTGCGGAAGGCGTCGCCAAGCTTCGGCGGTGCCTCGGCGACTGGGCCAAAACAGGCGGTGCGTCTTCCAGGTGTTCGAGACCAGCTGTCGCATTGCGTGGTCTTCAGTATGGTGCAGGGCGAAATGTTCGAGGTGGGCCGGGATGATCCGTGCGCGGCGCAGGCCACGGATGAATCTTCGGACGGCTTCAGCGTGACGATCCACGAAGGCCCAGCACGCCCGTCCCAACGCCGTTTCCACGGCAAACCGGTACATCGCGTTTTTCTTGAAGCCGTCGGGGGCCAACAGCACCATGCCTGACCATGTCTCGGGTACATGCTCAAACAACGCGAGCGAGATTCGGCCTCCCAGTGAATACCCGAGCAAGTGCTTGGGCACACAAGACAGCCCGAGTTGGTTCAGCCAGTCTTCGAGGGCTTGCATCAGCAGTGCAGGCTCAAGGACCGGAGGCGCGGCTTTGAACGCGGGGGTGCTGCTGCCGTTTTGGTGGGCGATGCC
>CBFHRO010000118.1:0-3664 GCA_965658245.1 uncultured Flavobacteriales bacterium | reverse complement strand
CGAGTACAGCGTTTGATTCGGTTGTAGGAGCTTAGAACGCTTCCTGAACTTCCCCCACAGCGTCTTGAAGTAGTCAGGGTTGTAAGGCGTCTCGCAGCCTGTGAAGTTGTTGTCAGTGCATACCCCTTTCAGTAGATGTTGGGAGATGTAAGGCGATACGGGGACGATTCTGTTCCGTCCGCTCTTGTTTCTGCGGCCTGACAGCGAGATGAAGCTCATGTCTTCTGAGAAGTCCCCCCACGTCAGTTGGCGGATCTCTTGGTGGGGACGCAGCAAGCAACCGTAGGTGAGCAAGCAACACAACCATAGATTCTCGTTGTACTCACGGATCTCTGTAAGGACAGCCTGGACATCGTCGAAAGGCTTGTGGAGCGATGGCTTCTCTTTCTTCTTCTTGATGAGCCCTGCAGGGTTGGACAATCCAAGAGGCGCCATGAGCTTGCTTAGGATGCTGGCAATGTGCTTGAGTTCGTGGTTGTAAGACGAAACGGAAAGGTCGAGAGACACCAAAAACGATCTGAGGTGTGAGTCCTTGACATCCGATAGCTTGAGCGCCTGGAGTCCCCTGCGCTGCAGGAAATCAACGAACCTTCGCTGAGTCAGCTGCAGCGCCTTCGTGTACATCGTGGTGAAGGCGGGATCAACGGTGAAAGACCTCACCGCATCGAGCGCTCGAATCTGGTCTTTGTCGACTTCAGCACCCCATCCTTCTCGGAGTTTGCCGTGGATGAGGTAGCACAGATCCTCAGCAGCTGCTTTCCTGATGCTCAATGGCAGCCTGTTGGGGTCAACATCCAAGTCAAACGCTCGACCACTTGAGTAGCGGTGACGCTTGCCGTTGAGCTGAAAGGAAATGAAGAATCGGCCTTGCTTGTTGTGCTGCAAGACTGGAATGGAAAACGAATGCATCTGGGCACACTTTGTGCCACACATGAGAAGACTCGTTCCGAAAGTGGTTGATTGAGAGGGACTTGAGTTGTATTAACCTCTTGCATGCCATGCAAGCGCTCTAGCCAGCTGAGCTATACCCCCATTGATTGTTCCGCGTTCCTTCAGCCGCTGCTGAAACGGACGGCAAAGATAGACGCATGTCTTCTTTCCACCAAGCCTGTTCACCGATTCAGTTCAGCGAAAAATTGAAAGGCAAGTGGTAGGATACGCGGACGGGTTTGCCCCGCTGCATGCCAGGCTGAAAATCGGGCATGCTTTCCACCACACGCTGCGCCTCATCGTCGAGCATGGGGTGCACCCCTTTCACCACATTCACCTCCGCCACTGCACCATCTTTTTCCACGATGAACTTGACAATGACCCGGCCTTCAATGCCTTTTCGTCGCGCTTTTTGGGGATAGGTCAAATTCGACACCACGTATTTGGAGATGGCCTGCTCCGTGCACGTTCGAACATCCTCCTGCGTGCCCGCATCATCCAATGAACAACTGCCCCAGGCGGGCAAGGTTTCCACAATGGCCACGGGGATGTCTCCCTCTTTTTCAAGGGTTTCCTGAGCACTCGTGGCCATCGAGACACCAAAGCTGACGAACAAAAAGAAGAACACGTGGGATGCTTGGGATGGCATCCTTTGAGGAAAATGGAATGTCATGGCGTGTAAAGGTTGGGCAAGGATTCTGGGACACCGAGGTTCCAGCGCGTTTCATTGCCCCACCGGTCGGAGAACACAAACCACGCCTCTCCCCCTTCAAGCACCTTGCCTGTGAGGCGATAGGTCTCTTCCGGAAGCACCATGGCCCCTGAAGTGCCTTGACGGTATTTGTGGCGGTTGGCCGTGAAGCGAACATCCTCCCGGCGTCCCGCCCCCATGTCCATGCCCATGCCAGACCGGTCTTGCACCAAGCGAACGGGCAACGCCACAGAATCCACCCAAATCTCAAACCGCTGCGCCCCCTCCGTGAAGTTGCCATTGAGTTTGACCCGATGCACTTCGGTGGCATAAAGGTTGGACTCCACGCCTGGGAATTGGGTTTGGCGTGAGAAGGCGAGGACCTCGAAGCCCACCGTGCTGGCCGTCATGGAACCAGGCAGAATGCCGCATGCGCCGAGGGCCACGGCGCAGCCCAACGCAGCCCAGGTCAGGTGCCGCTCACGCATGAGCATGGCGCCACTTGTGCAGGCTTGCCAGTGTGGTCAGCAAGCCTTCCAATTGATCCAAGGGGAGCATGTTGGCGCCGTCGCTCAGCGCCTTGGAGGGGTCGGGATGCGTTTCAATGAAGACGCCGTCGACCCCAGCGGCGACGGCGGCGCGGGCCACCGTGGCGATGAGTTCCGGACGGCCTCCCGTCACCCCACTCGCTTGGTTGGGCTGTTGGAGGCTGTGGGTCAAATCCATGAAGACGGGCGCAAAGGCGCGCATATCAGTGAGGCCGCGCATGTCCACCACGAGGTCGCCGTAGCCATGCATGGTGCCGCGCTCGGTGAGCCACACCTGGTCGTTGCCAGACTCGCGGACCTTGTCCACAGCGTGCTTCATCGACGCTGGGGCCATGAATTGTCCCTTTTTCACGTTGACGATGCGGCCCGATTGGGCAGCTGCCACAAGCAGGTCCGTTTGGCGACACAAGAACGCGGGGATCTGGAGGACGTCGGCCACTTCAGCGGCCATCGCTGCTTCCTCAGGAAGGTGGATGTCGGTCACGATGCCCACACCGAGGTCGGTTTTGACCTGGCTAAGCACGTCGAGGGCCTCCCGGTCGCCGATGCCTGTGAAGGAATCGAGTCGGGTGCGGTTGGCCTTGCGGTAGCTGGCTTTGACGTGAAAAGGCAAGCCCAACTTGTCGCACACCCGCTTGACCTCTGCGGCCACCTTGGCTGTGGTCTCCAGGCTTTCCACGGCACAGGGACCGGCGAGCACATGCAAGGGTTGGAAGGAGGACGAGGTCATGGCTGCGAGCTTGTTTGGGGAACGTTGATTGGCGCCACAGGGGCAGGTCCACGCAAGTCGCGGTTGGGCAAGCCCATGAACTTGGTCCATCCGGCACCCGGAATGCGACGCAAGGAGAACCGCACGCCTCGACCGTACGTGTTGGCCGCAGCTTCGGACCCCCACATCCATCCTGCGGGATCGTCGATCTCAATGGACAGGATCCGCTTCTTGGTCACGCGGCATTCCAACCACGTCACAGGACGTCCTCCTCCCCAACCTCCGGTCCGGTAATCGACGCCAAACGCCAAGCGCTTGCCGGGAATCCAACCCACACCCAAGGTCAATTCGGGCTGAGGCATCCATGCGCCGGCCCGCGCCGTGGCCCGAACTTGAACGTCCGGTGAGGGCCACCAAGTGAGGTTGGCTTGAATTTTGGTCGGAAGCATCAACATGCGCCCAAACGCGCTGTCACTCACGAAATACAAGCTGTCCGGCTCAATGCCGGTGGTGCCGTCGACAACATCCTGCCAAGTCAGGCCATCGGCTGTCCCCGCACCCTCCGTGAAGTACTGAGAGAATGGAACGGACAATCCCGTGGTTGCAAAGCCCGTGTCGACCGCTGCAATCAATCCGCCGCCGCGCTCCCACATGACGCCCACGTCCTGGAAGTCCACGAGAAATTGCAAGGGAAACAGCTCGGACGTCAGAGGCAAGGAGCCGCTGATGCCCACGCCGTAGGAAGGCAAGATTTGGTTCAAGGCGAAGCCATTGGTGTCGGGGAAT
>CBFHRO010000117.1:0-3791 GCA_965658245.1 uncultured Flavobacteriales bacterium | reverse complement strand
CTTGGTGGAAGACCAGTACCAGTTTTGCACCGGTCTGACCTTCGACTTCAACAACCTGTCCACCGACGCTGACGCGTTCTTTTGGGACTTTGGAGATGGCGTGGGTGGCATTCCCTCCGGGACAAGCACGGACCCCAACCCCACCTACACGTTCCCCGACACGGGCGTCTACACCATCAGTCTGACCGCAGCCGCGGATTTCACCTGCCCGGACGTCGCCACGGCCGAGGTGGAAATTCAGTTTTTGCTCGAGCCCGAATTTGACACGCCCGACCCCAACTGCTTTGACGACCACTTCTTCACGTTCAGTGGAACGGCGTCCTCAGACGAGAACACGGAGTACGAGTGGGATTTTGGAGGCGAAACCGCTTACAGCAACGCAGCAGAAGCCGAGGTGTTGGGCCTGATGTACGCCGAGCCTGGCACCTACGATGTCAGCCTGACCGCCAGCGTTCCTGGACTCACGGGCTGTGTGCAAACCTTCACGGCCCCAGTCACTGTCATCGCCGAGCCCAACATCGACTTCAGTGCAGGGCCATGGACCGGATGCCCCCCTCACGCGGTGAGTTTTGACAACCTGAGCACCACCGAAACAGCCACCACCTACACCTGGCATTTTGGGGATGGGACGTCGTCAAGCGCGGTGAGTACGAGCCACACCTACACCTCCCCGGGGAGCTATCCTGTCACCTTGGAAATGGAAACAGGCGGCTACTGCGTTCGATCTCTCGAATTGCAATCTCCCCAAAACGTCGAGATCCTACCCATTCCCGTGGCGGCCATAGACGTCACGCCCAACCAAGTGGACATTTTGAACCCGGTGGTTTGGGTGGAATACTTGGGAGACCAAAACGTGGACTGCTACTACAGCTTTGGAGACGGAGGCGGATTTGAAGGATGTCAAGGGCAATACATCTACAACGACGGCGGCACCTACATCATCACCCAAACGGTGGTCAACGAATTTGGGTGCGCCAACACCGCGGAGGGCCAGGTCAGTGTGAGTGGATCGGTGTTCTACGCCCCCACGGCGTTCACGCCGGATGGCGATGGCCTCAACGACGTTTGGCTGCCTGTGGTGCGTGGCGTCTCCGAGTATGATCTTCGCATCACCAACCGCTGGGGGCAATTGGTCTTTCAGACCAACGACCCAAAGACCCCTTGGCTTGGCCAAGTCGGAACAGAAGGGCAACACTATTGCCCCAACGGCATGTATTTGTACCGAGCCACTTACACCGACCAAATTGGCTACCCGAGGGTGGCCGAGGGCCATCTCCACTTGGCGCGTTGACATCAACTTGTTGGGTTTTTGCATACCTTGAGGACCACGAAGTACCAAGCCATGTCGAGCTACGAGAACCAAGACGAATTGTACAGCCGCCCCGTTCGGGCTGGCAAGCGCACCTACTTTTTTGACGTGAAGGCCACACGAGGCAAGGACCTCTACATGACCATCACCGAAAGCAAGCGTCGCTTTGACGATCATGGAAATCCGAGCTACACCAAGCACAAGATTTTCTTGTATCGAGAAGACTTTGACAAGTTTGAAGATGGATTCCTCGACGCCGTCGACAAGATCAAGGAGCTGATGGAATCCGGAGAATTCCGGGACCCGATTGCCGAGCGTGCAGCGCAGGAAACTCAGCCTGACAGCGACAACGACTCGAACACGGAAACCTCAAACGATTCCGCTTCCAGCGAAGACGACATCGCGTTCGACGACCTCTGATTCCTTGATAAAGGACGGTGGGAGTGTGCAAAACTCACTCCACACCCGCCTCGTGCTGACTGTACCTTCGCTCAAACGCGACAATTGCAGCTGACATGGGGAAAATCATAGCCATCGCCAATCAAAAAGGTGGAGTCGGAAAGACCACCACAGCCATCAACCTCGGCGCATGCCTTGGGGTGCTTGAATTCAAGACCCTTCTCGTCGACCTCGACCCGCAGGCCAATGCGTCCAGCGGCGTGGGCATCGACCCTCGGCTGGTCACCCAGGGGAGCTACGAAGTGTTGTCCGGGGAGTCCGATGTGCGTTCTGCGATTGTCCCCTCCTCCTCTCCCAACCTCGACATCCTCCCCACCAACCTCGACTTGGTCGGCGCTGAGATTGAGTTGGTTCACCAAGAACAGCGAGAGCGCAAACTTCGGGCTGCGCTCGAGGCGGTTCGCGACGACTACGACTTCATCGTGCTGGACTGCTCTCCAAGCCTGGGGCTGTTGACCTTGAATGCGCTCACGGCTGCGGACAGCGTCATGGTTCCCGTACAATGTGAATACTTCGCCCTTGAAGGTTTGGGCAAGTTGCTCAACACCGTCAAAATTGTGCAAAACCAACTGAATCCTTCCCTTGAAGTGGAGGGCATCTTGTTGACCATGTACGACACACGCCTCCGACTGGCGAACCAAGTGGTCGAGGAGGTGCGCACCCATTTCCAAGATTTGGTGTTGCAAACGGTCATTCACCGGAACACCCGTTTGGGAGAGGCGCCCAGTCATGGTGAGAGCATCATCTTGCACGACGCCACGTGCAAGGGCTCTGTGAATTACCTCAACCTCGCCCGCGAATTGTTGCAGAAGAACAACATGACGCACATTCGGACCGAAGACAAATACCTCGCGTCATGAGCAAGGCACGCGGACTCGGACGGGGTTTGGATGCATTGCTTGGCGGAACCCCGCCTCCCAACAGCGATGCCTCCCATCCGGACGACCTCCGCGACTTCCCGTCCTCTTCGCGCGGGTCAGACGCCGTGAATGCCGTGGAAGCCATCCAGATCCAAGACATTGAAGCCAACCCCAACCAGCCGCGTCGCGTGTTTGACGATCGCGGACTGGATGAATTGGCCAAAAGCATTGAGGCGCATGGCATCATTCAGCCCATCACCCTTCGCAAAGTGCGGGCGTCGAAATACCAAATCATTTCAGGCGAGCGTCGATTTCGTGCCTCTCAGAAAGCGGGACTCACCGCAATCCCGGCTTATGTGCGTGAAGCCGACGACCAAAGCCTCCTCGAGATGGCCCTTGTGGAGAACATCCAGCGCGAAGATTTGAACCCTCTGGAAGTGGGCATGTCGTTCCGCCATTTGATGGAGGAATGTGAACTCACCCAGGAAGTCCTTGCCAAGCGCGTTGGGATGGGCCGATCGTCCGTGGCCAATTACCTGCGTATGCTCGATTTGCCGGCGCAGGTCCAGCAAATGCTGCGGTTGGGAACGCTCGGTTTTGGGCATGCCAAAACGCTTTCTGGCGTCAAAGGCGCCGATGCCAAATACACCCAGATTGCCCTCGCCGAAAAAGCCTCTGCAGAGGGGGTCAGTGTCAGGGAGCTGGAGCGATGGGTCAAACAAGGCGGCTGGAAGGCGCCCGCCGCGCCCAAATCCCAGGCTGGGCGGACGCCTTTGTCTGCCGACGAGGAGCAAGCCTTGGACATCCTTCGGACCAAGCTCAGCAGCACAAATGCCAAATTGGCACTCAAACGCCGCACACAGGGAGGCGGTCAACTGACCTTGACCTACCGCACCGCGGAAGAGTTGGAAGCTGTGTTGGTCAAATTGGGCCTGGCCTGAAGCCACCATGTTGAGATTCTGTGTCATGTCGGTGCTGGCCATGGTCACCACCGCCATCGCGGCCCAGCCTGATGCCGCACCCATGTCTGCACAAGACAGCACCGCCCTTCACGTCCAGCGGACCACTGTATGGGCTGCCTGCCTGCCTGGGTCGGGACAAATCCGCAACCGCCAATTTTGGAAGGTCCCGGTGGTCTGGGGCGGCATGGGGTACGCGGCGTG
>CBFHRO010000116.1:0-3831 GCA_965658245.1 uncultured Flavobacteriales bacterium | reverse complement strand
TGCTGGATGATGGATTGTCGTGGACTTCTCGGACATCAACCTCCGTGATTTGGCCAATGACATTGAGGTAAGACCGCATCTTTTTTGAGCCAGCGTGCACCTCGAGGTACACGTCCTGTTGTCCTATGCCCCGGCGAAACCGAAAGGCATGAATGTCCTTGATGTCCACCTTGGCCAATTGGCACATTCCCGAAGTCGCGCTGAACAAATCCATGGATAAAAGATACGTGAGAATGCCGGGATTTGGGGAGATGGCGGTTGGGGCAGCGCTTTTGCTCGCCACCAGCACCTCCATTTTCAGGCACAACACACAGGGATTTGTCCAACGAACCGCGCCGCTTGAAGCGGAGGAAGTGGGTGACCACCTGTACAAGGTGTCCTTCCCCTTTCTCGGAGGCAGCACCGTGTTTGAAGAAGGTCGATGCCCTCATTTTTTACATCTCAACCGACGACAAGCCATGAAAGAGCACACATGGATGCGGAGCGCCATTTTGGTGTTTTGGACGCTGTTTTGGGGGTTGAGTGTGGTGGACAAAATCATCCTCGCGGACAAACTGGTCTGGAAACGCACCGTAAATGCCTTCACCGCGGCGCACCCAGAACTCGAAGTCACCTACATCTATACGGGGCCGTCAGAACTCAACACCAAGAAGAAAACCCACCTCTTGCTCTACGTTTTCACGGAGCCAAATCAGGATCACTGACGCTCGCCGAAGAAGCGCTTTTCAACGCTGCCATCGTCGAAGAGCAAGAAAACCAATTGGTTGCTGGGGAGGGTGATTTCGCGGCCCGCCACGTCCACCATCTTCACCAAGCTGCGGTCCGCCTCCAAGCTTTCCACACCCTCCACTTCCTCCACGGTGACGGTGAATTCCGTGCGTTCAGAAAGGCAAGGGGCGGCGGTGGACATGGTCCAATTGTAGTAGAAGTAGTAGTACGTGAATTCGTTTTCGCCTTCGATGGTGGTGCCAGTGATGCTCGCCAAGGAACCGAGGTCGTACGGGAAGTCCACGTCGGCCCCATTGTCGTCGCGCCACAAGAAGGGTTCCTCGCTGCCAGATCGGATTTGGTACCCCTCTCCTGCTTCGAGCGTGACATCGAGGTTGAAGACGTTCTGACCAGCGGTCAGGTTTTGGGACACTGAGGCCACCACGGCGCCCACATTGTCCGCGATTTCAAGGGTGTGAGAACCGCCTTCCTCAGAGTACACCTCCACCGATTCGAAGAGCACCGATTGGTGCACATCGAAGACCAAATTGTAGGCGTTGTTGGGGTGGTGCTGCCCATTCTCGAAATCTGGCGCAGCCTTGCCGCCCACCACGTCATACTCTGCATTGGAATGTGCCACCCACACGCTTCCATCCTCGGTCAGCAAAGGCAGGGTGTAGGTGTCAGAAATCGCCAACGGATCGGGTGTCGTCTCTGTCTCAAACCAAAACGAAGCCGGCTCAGCCGAGAATGTCACGGGATCGGCAGACTGAGCGGCAGACTGGGCCACCGGGGCGTCAATATCGAAGCACGAGCCGTCGTCGATGGTCGCTTCAAGGGTGTAGTTGCAAGCCGATTCGTCTGTGCAGCCCACGCAATACAACTCCGCTCCTTCGCAATCGCCGCAGACGTTGAAGGGAAGGCACGATCCGTCGTCCTCCGTCGCCTCCGGGTCGTAGTTGCACGCTTCCGCGTCGGTGCATCCGTAATCAATGAAGGTGTCCGACAGCTTCACAAAGAACACGCCCTCCTCGATGTGAGAGACAGGGATGACGCCGGAAGGAAAGTACGGGTAGTTCGACCACGTCCCGTTGAACTGGGGCGCGTCGCTGGAGGGGTACACATCGAAGTAGGCCACTTCGTCGAGCTCGCCATTTTCAATGTTGGTGAGGTCCAGCACGCGCAACCCTGCGCGGTAGTTGGACTGGTACACGAGGGTGTCCAACACGTACATGTTGTGGTCGATGGCCGACGTCTCGCTGACGAAGGTGCCAATGAGTTGGGGTTCGCTCAAATCGCTGACATCCCAAATGAAGGTCGTCGTGTTCACCCCGTAATCCTGCTCGTCGAGTTCGTCGTTGCTCATGAAATACCGGTGGTCCTCGGTGAGCCAGCCCTGGTGCGTGTAGCTCGATCCCGCGTACCCCACAGAGCTGATCATCGTGGCGTCAGTTGGGTCGGTCACATCGACAATGGTCACGGTGTTCTCGTTGCAGCAGAACGCAATTTCCTTGCCCTGATAGTTGCTGTCTGGGCCGATGTACGACACAACTTGGGCGTCGTGGGTGTATCCGTCGCCCGCGTAATCGCCGATGAGGGTCGGATTGAGGGGGTCGCTGATGTCCAAAATGTGCAGTCCCCCTGAGAAGGTGGCCGTTCCGACTCCGTAGGCACGGGCCGTACTTTCGTTGATCACAATGTTGTGGGCGTTGCCCCATCCTGTGTAGAGCGCGTCAGACTCGATTTGCTGGGGAGGATTCTCGATGCTCCCGAGTTGGGTCAAGTCGACCACCTGCATCCCGTGGCCGCTGGCCTCCGAGACGATGAACGCGTGGTTGTTGTGGACCTTGATGTCGCGCCAGAGTGAGCTCACGGTGTTGGTCGGCAGGTTGGCGACCATGGTCGGGTTGGAAGGGTCCGAGATGTCGATGAAACTCGTGCCGGTAGAGCGGCCAAGGATGGCGTACTCCGTGCCGTCAGACGGGTCGACCCAACCCCAAATGTCATTCATGTCTCCGCCCCCCACTTCGTCGCTCGAGAGGTAGCCCATGAGGTCGATGTTTTGGCAAGGATAGCCTCCAGCGTTGCCGTCCACACATGGGATTTGGGCGGTGGCGGTGGTGGCGGTCAGGATGAGGGCCAAGGTGGTCCCCACGAGGCGGTTCAGTGTCTGCGGCATGGTTCAAAGGTACGGGGCACATCACCCTTGAGTCCGCAAAGTTGCAAATCCTTAGGTTTTCAAACATTGGCCCCTTAGATTGACATAATGAAAAACGCGATATCCTGGATCCTATTTTTTTTGTTGTGTCTGGATGCCCACGCTCAAATTTCCTATCCCTACAATCCCGACGGCAACGCTGACTCTTTGATTGGAGTAAGTGACATTCAAGACTTGTTGACGAACTACAATCAGCCATTTGCCCCTTCCGATATAATGCTAGACAGTATCCCTTTAGAGACATTTCTCTACAGTCTGTCAAATTCCGTCGACGACCTGAACCAAGCTTTGTCCGCTCTTTCTCTCGACCTAGACGAAATCATTCATTTGCAAGTAGTCGAAATTCTCAATGGTCTGGGAGTTGAAACTTGCAACCCCACATTCAATGACTCCGCACTTGTTGATGTTCAGGGCAACGTGTATCGTTCCGTACAGATTGGTGAACAAGAATGGTTGGCTGAACCTTACCGGTGCACAGCATACAATGACGGCACACTCATTAGTCAGACCAACAACATTTACCAGAACGACAATGGCACTTTCGAGCCGACTGCAATATCAAACCCCGACACCACCCTATCTGCCTGCTTTTACGCGCATGATGTTGCGCGCTCAAATCTATTCCCACCTGCTGGTTGGAGACTACCCACACCGTCCGATTTGCAAATCCTTATTGACAACAACGGAGGGGCCAATGAGGTCGGTGCCAAAATGAAAGATATCTCGTTTGGACTCTGGGACTACCCCAACACTGGAGCCACAAATTGTTTAGGTTTTGGTGCGATTCCATTTGGGGCACTCAACAGCTACGGAAGCAATTTGTATTCTGGCGAAACTGCGCGTTACTGCCTCAAACAAGGCAACTCCTACACAGGCACTTGGTATTTCATCTTGTCGAATACTTC
>CBFHRO010000115.1:0-3918 GCA_965658245.1 uncultured Flavobacteriales bacterium | reverse complement strand
CGCATCGAAGTCGCCCACGCAGTCGTCCACGTCGTCACAGATGCCATCGGCATCCGCATCGGCCGTGCATGATCCGCCGCATACGCCCAAAGCGTCGAGCACGTTGCCGCTGCAATCGCATTCCCCATCGGCAATTCCCTCGCCTCCACAAGCACCGCACTCATCCAATTGAAGACACGTGCCATCGTCGTCGGTTGCACTCACATCATAATTGCAAGCCGAGGTGTCCGTGCATCCAGCCACTTCGTCTCCATTGCAGACGCCATCGATGTCGAACAACACGACGGTTCCGCCCAAGCAAAATTCACAAGGGTCGTCGGCATATACGCAGAGCGTGTTGTCTGTATCCGAGAAAACACCTCCATTGCACGCTGCGGGATCTGTACACCCCGCAATTTCATCCGCGTCGCAAACACCATCACCATCTGCATCCGTGGTCACCACGATGCCCTCAAGGCATGCTTGACAGTCTCCATCGGCATAGGAACATCCGCCTGCATCTGTTGCATTTTCGTCATAATTGCACGCCAAAACATCTTCACACCCTACAACTTCATCTGCGTCGCAAATGCCATCTCCATCCTCATCGTTGGAGATGATTTCTCCGTCAATGCACTCTTGGCAAGCTTCGTTCACGTAGGTGCATTCGCCAGCATCGGTTGCTGTTATGTCATAATTGCAAGCTGATTCATCTTGACATCCCACAATCTCGTCCACATCACACACACCATCTTCATCCATGTCCTCTTCGCAGTCGCCGCCGCACTCACCCAGGGCATCGGTGGTGTTTCCGTCGCAGTCGCAGTCGCCGGCTGGAATGTCAGCACAACCGCATTCGTAAATCGCACCAGGACCGTTGCACACGCCACACGCATCGAGTTCGCCGACGCAGTCGTCCACGTCGTCACAGATGCCATCGGCATCCGCATCGGCCATGCATGATCCGCCGCATACGCCCAAGGCGTCGGTCGTGTTGCCGTCGCAGTCGCAGTCGCCGACGGGAATGTCTTCACACCCGCATTCGTAAATCGCACCAGGACCATTGCACACGCCACACGCATCGAAGTCGCCGACGCAGTCGTCCACATCGTCGCAAATGCCATCGGCATCCACATCGGCTGTGCATGATCCGCCGCATACGCCCAAGACGTCAGTCGTGTTGCCGAGGCAGTCGCAGTCGCCGACTGGAATGTCTTCACACCCGCATTCGTAAATCGCACCAGGACCATTGCAGATGCCACACGCATCGAAGTCGCCGACGCAGTCATCCACATCGTCGCAAATGCCATCGGAATCCGCATCGGCCGTGCATGCTCCGCCGCATACGCCCAAGGCATCGGTCGTGTTGCCATCGCAGTCGCAATCACCCTCTGGAATGCCTGTTCCACCGCACACTCCGCACTCATCCGTGAACAGGCAAGAACCATCGTCCGTGTTGGCGTCTGCATTGTAATTGCACGCCATCTCATCGGTGCAACCCGCCACCACGTCAATGCATGAGCCGTCATCGTATTCGGCATCCGCGTCGTAATTGACGGCCTCCTCATCCGTGCACCCACACACGTTGTTGCTTGGGTCGTTGTCATTCACCCCCTCCACGCTCAAAGTCACCACTTCTGAAGAAGAAAGTGCACCTTGATTCAAAATTTGGGCTTGGAGCGAGGCGCTCACCTCTCCATCCGTGGTCAATTGCGCCACCAAAACCCGAAGTGTTGGACCAGCTTCTGTGCCTGCGAGACCTGCAGCAGACCAACCTCCGCCTACGGGGGTGTCCAAAACGAGGTCACCACCTGCCTCAAACAAAGCCAACGCTTCCGTGTTTCCTTGCACTGCGATGGCGTTGTCGCCCATCATCAAGCCTGAATCGAATTCGCTCGATGCATCTTGGAAAAACGCCGTTGTCGACTCCATTCGAAGGGCTTGTCCTTCTTTGCCCATGACCGCCGTCAATGCGTCATCTGCGTGATCAAACGTGACGTACAATCGGTATGAGGTCATGCCATTTGGAAGTCCTGTCGCGTGGGTTTCCAAAACCAATCCTACGGGCGCGGCTTGGCCTTCTGAACAAGAGCAGAAATCACACGAGGTGGCATCCGCTTCTCCGAAGTTGCATGCGTCCAAATCGATGCACCCGTCTTCCGTGTCACACAGCCCATCTTCATCGATGTCCGCCTGGCAATCGCCTCCGCAATCACCGACGACATCGGTCACGTTGCCTTCACAATCGCAATCGCCAGCAGGGATGTCCGAACAACCACACTGGTAGATTTCGCCGGGACCATTGCAAATGCCACACGCGTCCAACGCGCCCACGCAATCGTCCACGTCGTCACAGATGCCATCGGCATCCACGTCGGCAATGCAGGCTCCGCCACACACGCCCAAAGCGTCGAGCACGTTGCCCTCACAATCGCAATCGCCAGCAGTGATGTCCGAACAACCACACTCGTAGATTTCGCCGGGACCATTGCAGATGCCGCACGCGTCCAACGCACCCACACAATCGTCCACGTCGTCACAGATGCCATCGGCATCCACGTCGGCAATGCAAGCTCCGGCACACACGCCCAAAGCGTCGAGCACGTTGCCTTCACAATCGCAATCGCCAGCGGGGATGTCAGAACATCCACACTCATAGATTTCGCCGGGACCATTGCAAATGCCACATGCGTCCAACGCGCCCACACAATCGTCCACGTCGTCACAAATGCCGTCGGCATCCACGTCGGCAAGGCAGCCTCCGTCGCACACGCCCACAGCGTCGAGGACGTTGCCCTCGCAATCGCATGCACCTTCAGCAATGCCATCGCCGCCACACACGCCACAATCGTCAATCTGCAGGCATGAGCCATCGTCGTAATTGGCCGTGGCGTCGTAGTTGCAAGCCGTGGTGTCAGTGCAACCACAGGCGTTGCCTTCGCCGACTGCCGCGTACAATCCGGCCCCAGAGAATTGGAAGGTTTTCTGGACGTCGTTGCCAATGCCTTCAGCGCCTTCGGGCAAGATTTGGACATTGATGGTGCCAGACACCTCGCCCAAAGAGGTAAGCTGTGCAATCAGCACTTCATTGTTGGCATCGGGGAAGGTGTTTCCCGCGGTATTCAATGCAAACCAAGAGCTTCCCGTGATTGAATTGATGACAAGCTCAGTGACCCCGTTGTCGAGGAAAAAGGGCGCCACGGGCTGGTTGGGATCCTGGGCAAGGGTTGGGTCCGCAGCATCGGGAATCCCTGAAGTGGATGCGGGACCCTCGAGACCGATGGTGGCGTAAGAGTCTTCCGCCAGCTCAGGGAACACCCCCAAAAACGCCGGATTGATGCCTGACGCACTCCAACTTGAATTGAATGAACTGTTGAACAAGCCGAGTGGTGCGCTGATTTCAAGAGGTGTTCCTTGGACGCCAAAAACGGCGCTCATTTGATCCAGCGAACTGGCCATTCGCATTTTCAGGCGATACACCGTCGCACCCGCAACAGCCGTGGCTGGCGACGACTCCACGACAAGGGTGTAACCCGACCCCGAGGCTCCGCAATTGCAGAACACGCACGTGTCGTCCGCTTCAATGGTCGCTTCGGAGTCGTAGTTGCATGCCAAGGTGTCGGTGCACCCTGCGCAACTCTCGTACTCGCAGCTGCCATCGTCGATGCCTGCCTCCGAATCGTAGTTGCATGCCCCCATGTCTGTGCAGCCTTCAGCTGCCGTGAGGCCGTAGATTCCGGCGCCGTCAAATTCAAGGGAAACTTTGATTTGGTCGGTGCCGACACCGAGGGGGAAGATCTGGTAGTTGATTTGGCCTGAGATGGCGCCTGTAGTGGTCACTTGCATGATCAGCCAACGGCCGTCCACAGGTGAGGCATTCGCCGCCGTGTTCAAAACGTACCAAGAACCTCCAATCAAGGTATTCACATTGAGAGATTC
>CBFHRO010000114.1:0-3997 GCA_965658245.1 uncultured Flavobacteriales bacterium | reverse complement strand
ATTGTGAAGGGGAATCGGTCCAAAAGAAATACACCACCATCACCGACGAATGCGGAAACACCGTGGAGGTCGAACAAACCTTGCTGATTCAAGACGACGATCCTCCTTTTTGGTTGAACGAACCGCTCGAGCAAATCTTCACTGACAACATCGATGGTGAAGAGTTTGACGTCCCCGTCGCGGACGACTTATGCTCCAACTACGAAGTGAGCATGTCCACGAGCTACGACGATGGCATCTGTCCGTTGTCCGTTGTGCTCACGCGTACGTTTGTGGCCACAGACCAATGTGGCAACACTTCTGCTCCTTTCATCCAAACCATCACTGAGGAAACAGACTTGGAGGCATCATTGACATCCACCACTCCTGTGACGTGTCACAACGGGAATGACGGGATGGCTGAAATCACCTTCTCTGGAGGCGTAGCGCCTTACACGGTCGACTGGAATGGGTACAATCCCAGTGCATTGCCCGCAGGCGTATACAGCGTGGAAGTACTCGACGCCAATTTGTGCAGTGAGGTCATCGACAACGTGTTGATCACCGAACCTGCACTTTTTACCCTGAGCCTCTCATCCACCATTCCCGAGTGCAACGATCCCCAAAGTGGCACCATCGTGCCTGAAATCAATGGAGGCAATGGAGACGTCACAATCGACTGGGGCGGCGTCAACCCCAATGCCGTAACAGCGGGGACGTACACGGCATCGGCCATTGACCAATCAGGGTGCGAGGCTTCAGCCACAGTGGTGGTTGAGCCTGCAGACGTGCCTGATCCACTCGAACTCGATGGCGATTGGGAGGTCGTTCAGGGCGACAGCGCTGCATACTATTACGAGTACACCCTTGGCAGCACGTACGAATGGTCCTATACCGGAGCCACTGAGCAAGAAGTTTTGGCGATTTTTGCCATCTCTCTCACATGGGACAGCCTCGGCGTCCAGGAGGTGTGTGTCACTGAAACCAACCAAGACGGTTGCGTGGGCAACCCTGTCTGTGAGGAAGTCGTTGTCGCCGACGACGTATGGAGCGTCGAGGAGGCACGAGAAACCTCCTCCCTCTTGGCTTACCCCAACCCGGTGAATGACATGCTGTTTGTTGAGGTTCCAGAAACGTTGATTCAGAAGCCCTACAGCGTGGTGAATGCGCTCGGTGAGCAGGTGCTTCAAGGCACATTCACGATTCCCAATTTGGCTTTGGACACCCAAAATCTGCCCTCAGGCCAATACCTCTTGGTGACGGGGCAATCCAAGCCCCTCGTGTTCCAGGTTCAGCGTTGATACAACGGACATTCAAGCACAGCATCTCTAAGCCAACAACATAGGCTTTTCGATCAGGAGTGCCATCGAAGGTGAGCTACGTGTCTTTTTGCGAACGCGCACGTCCATGCACCCTGCAATGAATGGCCCTCACAGGATGCTTCTTTGTTGGACCGAAACAATGCCCACCGAAACAAGCCCCTGTCGGTTAGCCGGCGATGCAAAAGGCTTGGTCACATGAATTGATTGAAATCACCATCAGGTTAGTGTCCGCGTGCCAATCGGAATCATCCCGATGATTTGACCGCAGTTCATCTCAATCACGATGCACCTTGGACAAAATGGCGTCTTGACGACCAACAGGAATCAAAAGCCCCGCCCGAATTGGGCGGGGCTTTCTTGGTTTTGGTTAGAGTGAGCTTCGCAAAAGAGCTCTTGGAATCTAGTACTTAGTGCGCAATCACCAATGACTTCACAACTCGCCCGTTGGCCTGGTCGAGCACCATTTGGTAAGTGCCATTGGCAAGGTGCGCAACGTCAATCACATTGCGGCCAGCCACAAGACGCTCGCTCAGGACCACCCGGCCCGCTGCATCCAACACTTGGAAGGCATGAGCTTCAAAACCATTTGTATTCACAATCACGACATCGTTTGCAGGGTTCGGGAAGGCCGTGAATGCCGCCGTTGCCTCATCGATGTCGGAAGCCGTTCCAGACACATACAAGCTTACGAGGTCACCTTCACAGCCGTCGCTGTTGATTTCCCGAACTGTGACGACACCTTCTTCCAAGAGCCAAATCACACCCGCAGTGCTTGTGCCCTGACCTTCCACAATCACCCCTCCTTCAACCGTCCAGATGTACTCTGAACCTGCAGTGAATGGGTAAACGTATTCGACGGCCTCTTCAAGCACGACCTCTGCATCTCCTTCGAGCTCGTGGATGAAGATGAATGAACAATCGTCCGCATCGTGCAAGGTGGCGTCCGCATTGAAGTTGCACGCATTTGCGTTCATGCACCCGTAACACCCAAAGTCACAAGACCCGTTGTCGGCCGTGGCTTGGTAGTTGAAGTTGCACGCGTACATGTCCATGCAGCCCGCTGCGTCATAGGTGCAGGTTCCGTTGTTGTCCGTGGCAGCAGGATCATAGTTGTTGGCGCCCATGTCTGTGCAGCCGCCCACTTCATCCATGTCACACACACCATCCGCATCCACATCCATGATGCAATTGCCGAAGCAATCGTAGCCTGTTGTGGCATTGACACAGCTGCCATCGTTGATCGTGGCCTCCGCATCAAAGTTGCATGCCATTTCATCTGTGCACCCCATGTCGTTGCAAGTGATGAATTCGCAGCTGGCATCGCTCACGATGGCCTCTGAATCATAGTTGCACGCCAATGGATTTGTGCACCCTTCAGCGATGTCGCTCAAGCATGACACGAAGTCGCACGACCCATCGTTCACGGTCGCAGCTTCATTGTAATTGCACGCTGTTCCCACATTGCAACCGAACACCTGACAAGTCGTGAATTCACACGAGCCATCGTTGTAGGCCGCATCTGCGTCATAGTTGCACGCCGCTTCCAACATGCATCCACCGGGCACACACGTGTTGCCCTCGGCATCGAAAAATACGCATGGCTCGTTTTCTGCGCCGTAGTTGCACGCCAGTTCATTGTTGCAGTCTCCTTCACCTGCACCATACAAGCAGCTGAAGTCACATGAACCTGGAACGTAGAAATCTGCCTCAGGGTCAAAGTTGCAAGCAAACGGCAACACACATCCCCCGGACAACACGATGCAAGACCCGTCGTCATCTGTCGCGAAGGCATTGTAGTTGATTGCAGAGGGGTCCGTGCAACCCAAAATTTCTAGTTCGTCACACACACCATCACCGTCTGTGTCATTGTTGCAATCGCCATTGCAATCCAAGAAAATGACAGCAGGATATTCACATGCCCCCACATCGTTGATGGTTGCTGTGGCATCGAAGTTGCATGCACTTGGGTCAGCACAACCTGTGCAGGACTCAAAATCACACAATTCGATCAAGGTGTAATCTGCTGTGACGTCGTAGTTGCAAGCATTCTGGATTAAACAACCTGCAACGAGACAACTGCCATCGTCTTCTGTGGCATCAGGGTTGTAGCCCGGGTTGTCAGAATCCGTGCAACCAGGGACTTCAAGTTCATCACACAAACCATCCCCATCCGCGTCGTTGACACATTGGCCCTCGCAATCATAGTATTCCTCAGCGTATTCACATGAGTTGTCCTCAATGGATGCATCGACATCGAAGTTGCAGGCCAATTCATCCGTGCATCCTGAACAAGACTCGAATTCGCAAGACCCGGGAATTTGGTATTGTGCGTTAGGGTCAAAGTTGCAGGCAAAGTCAATTGTGCAGCCGCCAATCAAACAGGAACCGTCATCAAAGGTCGCTCCGGGGTCAAAGCCAGGGTTGTTGACATCTGTACAACCTCCCACTTCATCCACGTCGCAAATGCCATTCTCGTTTTCGTCAGCTTCACAATCTCCTCCACATTCTCCCAGGGCATCCAATTCATTTCCATTGCAGTCGCAGTCGCCGTCGGGAATGTCTGAACATCCGCATTCGTAAATGGCTCCTGGTCCATTGCAAATGCCGCACGCATCAAGGGAACCAACACAGTCGTCGACATCGTCACAGATGCCATCGCCATCGGCGTCTGCTGCGCAGTCACCGCCACAAACACC
>CBFHRO010000113.1:0-4114 GCA_965658245.1 uncultured Flavobacteriales bacterium | reverse complement strand
TCTAGGGTTCGACAATTGCCAAGCCACAGATGTGGTGCTTGTGGAACCGGGCTTCGACTTTGACGTGAACTTTCTCCAGCCTTCGTGTTTTGCCAACGACGGTGTGATTTCCGTGGAGGTGTTTGAAGACGCGAATGCTCCTGAAGGGCCCTTTACGATCGAATTGTACAATGCAGCGTCCGGACCCGCGCCCATCGAAACCATGGTGTGGGACAACATCAATGATTTCAATCGCAATGACCTTGAGCCTGGCGATTACAGCGTTGTGGTCTACGATGCTGTGGGTTGCGTATACAACTTCCCGATTGTGTTGGACGAGCCAGAGCCTTTGCTGCTGAACACACCACCGAACCAAGTCATCTGCTTGGGCGGGACAGCCACCCTCGAAGTGTCCTCAGACCAAGATCCGTTGAATGTGTGGACGTACGTGTGGGACAATGGGCTCCCCAACGGGAGTGTGCAACAAGTTTCACCTACGCAGTCTACGGCATACAGCGTGCAAGCATTTGATGTGAATGGTTGCCCCACGGCAGAATATCCCGTGGGGGTGAATGTCTTGGCGCCGCTCAACGCCGACCTTGTGGCTCCTGTTCTCCTTTGCAGTGGGGAAGAAGCTTATCTGGATGCCTCTGCTTCGAATGGAGGTTCGGGAGTTGGGTACACGTATGCTTGGACGTTTGAGGGGAATGTTTTGAACGAATCAGAGTCGTCCATTTGGACTTTCCCTCCGAGCACGGGGACGTACTGCGTCACGGTCGGAGACGATTGTGAGACGCCTGCGGCGTCGGCGTGCATGGAAGTGGTGCTCGAAAGTCCTGTAGACATTGTCTTCTCCGCAGACACGACCGAGTCTTGCGGTACGGGAACCTTCCTCTTCACCAACGAGACCGATCCGTCGCTGATCACCTCCAGTTTGTGGGCGTTTGGAGACGGCACTTTTGCAGGCGAGTCCAACACCGTAAAAACATTCAGTCAACCTGGATTTTATGACGTGTCATTGACGGTGACGTCACAGGCAGGGGGATGCGAATACACCCAAGTGGAAGAAGCGTACATCAACGTCTATCCCCTCCCGGACGTGGGGTACTTCGCGGGCCCGCAACCCACCCGCGCTCCTGAGACTGAAATCACGTTTGATGGTTATTCCACGGCCAATGTGGTGGAATGGTTTTGGACGTTCAACACGTTCAACCCCATCGGATACAGCTTTGAGCAGGACCCGGTCTTTGAATTCCCTGTCACAGATGGCGGCATCTATCCCGTGCAGTTGCAGATCACCGATGCCAACGGGTGTGTGAATGTGGTGAATCGCCAAATCGAGATTCAAAGCATGTTCAACCTGTACATTCCCAATTCGTTTACCCCCAACAATGACGGGTACAACGATGCGTTCTTTGTCGAAGGCACGGACATTGATCCCGATCGTTTTGAGTTTGAGGTTTGGAACCGTTGGGGAGAGTTGGTGTGGTCCACGACAGACCCCACCGACGCGTGGTACGGTCAGGTCGGGGAGGAAGGTCAGTACTATGTACCCAATGGCCCTTACTCCTACCGAATCGAGGTGCACAGCATTGAAGATGAAACGTTCCGAAAGGAGGTCTTTGGCGTGGTCACCATCATTCGATGATTGAAGCCATCGATCAACTGAGCCATAGTCGCCAAGAAAAAAGGCACCCAACTGGGTGCCTTTTTTGTGCTTGAAAGCTTGACGCTTAGCCCGGGATCTCGAGCAAGGCATCCATGGTTCCCGTGGCCACACTGTGGTAATGGGGCCGTGCTTCTTGGTAGATGTCCCGGGCCAAATCGGCTTGCCCCGTTTCCATCATCGCCTTGTAAATGGGCGTCAGGAACTTACGTCGTCCAACGTTCACCAAGAAGGATCGGAGTCGTTCGTAGGCAGGGGTGTGGCCACTTCGCACCGCTTGCTCGAGCCAAGCAAACAACACCTCGTTGTTGCCTGTGCTGTTGACGTCCCAGGCGGCATCGAGCTCTGCCAAGCGCGCGGCGTCCGTATCGTCAGGGAGGTTGGACAGGAAGCGGTAGCGTTCCTGATACAACCACTCGTTCCATGGCAGCGCCTCAGAACTGGTCTCGCCTTGAATCCATGCGTTCAACGTGGCATCCACACGCTCAATGCGCGCACTTTGAACTTCAGGACAGTTGCTGGGGAGTCCTTTTCCATCCACCCATGCTGGAACGTTGACAGCTTGTTGGAGCGCCTCGGTGTCGAGCAGGTTGTCGTTGAGGTAGTCGAGGAAGGTGTCGGTGTCCATCACCTGAAACGCGTGCGAGGTGAAGTACGTTTTCAAAAAGACATCGAAAGTCTCGCGTCCCACCGTCTCTTCAAGCAGGCGAAGGAAGAAGTAGCCCTTGTCGTACGCAATGGCCGTCATACCCTCGTCCGGGTCACGGTCTTTCAAATGAAGGCGGAGGTGGGTGTCGTTGGGGTTGACGTCCATGATGGCGTCGACTTCGTCCACCAGTCCTTGGTAGCTCAGGGTGCTGAGCATTTCACTGATGTCGCGTCCATAGACGGCCTCCATGATGCGTTGCTCGAAGTACACGGTGAACCCTTCGTTCAACCAAAAATCATCCCACGTCGCATTGGTCACCAAGTTGCCGCTCCAGCTGTGGGCGAGCTCGTGCGCCACGAGCGAAACCAAACTGCGGTCGCCGGCGATGATGGTGGGGGTGGCAAACGTCAAGCGCGGGTTCTCCATGCCGCCAAAGGGGAACGCCGCAGGCAGCACAAGCAAGTCATAGCGCTCCCATGCATACTTGCCGTACAGGCCTTCCGCGGCCACGAGCATGTCCTCCATTTCGGCAAACTCGTATTCGGCGGCGTCAATCAAGTCGGGTGTCGCGTAAACCCCCGTGTGTTCACCCACGCTGCGGAACTCAACGTCGCCGACGGCCAAGGCCAGCAGATAGGAGGGGATGGGCTGCTCCATCACAAAGTCGTAGTGCCCATCGGTCGATTTCTCCGTGGGGTTGACCGCGCTCATCAGCGCCATAAGCTCGGAGGGAACTTCCACATGCGCGTCATAGGTGAACCGAACGCCAGGACTGTCTTGACAGGGCACCCACGTGCGGGCGAGGATGGCTTGGCTTTGGGTAAAGAGGAAAGGAGCCTCGCCTTCCACCCAGAGAAATGCAGCTGCATCGGGAGAAGTGGTGTACGTGACGCTGACCTCTTGGGTGTTTGCCGACACGGGGATGCTCAAGGGTTGGCCCAAAAAGGGGCGCTCCGGACCCAGTTCATAGGTGGATTCCTTCCCATCGACGGTCACACCGTGAATGGTCAAATCACGGCAGTCAAGCAGGATGCGCGCCGCGTCATCGGCCGTTTGCACGGTGTACGTGGCGGTGGCGGTGATCTGACGTTGGTCAAAATCAACTTTGGCATCCCAACGCAAGTGCGTGGTGACGGCTTCGTCGGGCTTGCTGAAGCTGTGATGGTCGGTGGCGCGTTTCATGTCTGCGACGAGTTGGGATTTCTTCGAGGGAGCTTCTGCGGGTGCCGAACAACCGACGGCAACCAACAGCAAAGCGCCCATGAGGGATTTGAGCATGTTCATGGCAGTGATTTGGTGCGCCAAGGTAGCGCCTCCATCACGAACCTTCGGATGCCGGCTTGTGTCCGGTCAGGCCGCGCCCAACGAAGACAACGACCAGGGTGCCGAGGGCTGCCTTGACCAACAACGGCGGCAGCAAGTCGAGCACGCTGTCGAAGAAAGAAACCTCGACCGGAATGATCCCGCGTTGGTACCCCAATCCAAGGACCACGATGATGAGTTGCCCCAGCAAGAGAAGCATGGCTGAGGCGCCGTATCGCATTTGGGTCACCAGTTCAGCGAGCCATCCTGCCGCCAAGGCTCCGATGGGGAATGCGAGCAAAAATCCAGCGGTGCTTCCCGTGAAGTGAATCCAACCGGAGGCGCCGCCGGCAAACACAGGCGCCCCGAGGCCGCCGGCCATCAGGTACAACGCCACTGCGGCGGTGCCAACCTGCCAGCCCCACAACACTCCCCACAGCACCACAATCAGGCTTTGGGGCGTGATGGGCAGGTTTCCTTGAAAGGTCCAAACTTGCGGCGAAAGCCACCCCATCAGC
>CBFHRO010000112.1:0-4132 GCA_965658245.1 uncultured Flavobacteriales bacterium | reverse complement strand
GCCAACTTCTTTTCCAGGTCTTCCAAGTACTTGCGGAAGTGCTTGTCCGTCTCGCTCAGGTTGTTCACCGTGCGACAAGCATGAAGCACTGTCGCGTGGTCTTTTCCACCGCAGTGCAATCCGATGTTGGCCAGGGACGACTTGGTCATCTTCTTGGCGAAATACATGGAGATCTGGCGGGCCTGAACGATCTCGCGCTTGCGGGTTTTGCTCTTGAGAAGCTCGATGGGCAAGTCGAAGTAATCGCACACCACCTTTTGGATGTAGTCGATGCTGACTTCGCGGGCGGTGTTCTTGACAAACTTGTCGATCATGTGCTTGGCCAAATCCAAGGTGATTGCCTTGCGGTTCAAGCTTGCCTGCGCCACAAGTGAAATCAACGCGCCTTCCAATTCGCGCACGTTGGTCGTGATGCTGTACGCGAGGTATTCAATCACCTCACGTGGCAACTCAATGCCGTCGGCGTACATCTTCTTTTCCAAGATGGCCATGCGCGTTTCGAGTGACGGAACCTGCAGGTCGGCGCTCAAGCCCCACTTGAACCGGGACAGCAATCGCTGTTCCATGCCTTGCATCTCCACAGGGGGCTTGTCAGAAGTCAACACAATCTGCTTTCCAGTCTGATGCAGGTGGTTGAAGATGTGGAAGAACACGTCTTGGGTCTTCTCCTTGCCGCTGAAGAACTGAACATCGTCGATGATGAGCACATCCATCATCTGGTAGAAGTGACTAAAGTCGTTGACTGTGTTGTTGCGGACCGCGTCAATGAACTGGTGCGTGAAGCGCTCGGAGCTCACGTACAACACCGTTTTGTCCGGCTGGCGGTTCTTGATTTCCAACCCAATGGCGTGGGCCAAATGCGTCTTTCCAAGGCCAACCCCACCGTAAATCAACAGCGGGTTGAACGCCGTTCCACCAGGCTTGTTGGCCACGGCAAAACCCGCACTTCGGGCCAAACGGTTGGATTCGCCTTCGATGAAGTTTTCGAAGGCATAATTGGGATTCAGGTTGGAATCGATGTTGAGCTTACGCAGCCCGGGAATCACGAATGGATTCTTGATGGGGGCGGGTTCGCCGACAATGGGCATGGCCACTTCCGCATTGCGGGTGGCGCGCACTTCCGTCGTAGGTACATTGACGGTGTAAGGGCTGCTTGAGGCACTGCCATGGACATGTTCCATGATGATGCTGTACTCCAAACGCGCGTCCGCACCCAGTTCTTTTCTTACCGTTTTGCGCAGCAAGGACACGTAGTGCTCTTCGAGCCATTCGTAAAAGAACTGAGAGGGGACTTGGATCGTCAATACCTGACCATCGAGCTTGACGGGCTTGATGGGGGCGAACCACGTTTTGAACGCTTGGGCACTGATGTTGTCTTTGATGACATCGAGGCATTTTGCCCAAACACTGACGTGGTCTTGGTTCATGTGGCTTCAGGTGAGAGGTTCGAAATGAGAGGTCCGTTTGGCGGGTTGAGAGACTCCAAGAGTGGGGTTGTCGTTTGACACCAGAACAGAGTGCGAATGTTTGGAGAAACTTTCTTAAAAAAAAATTTCTACCCTCTTGATTTTTGACGAATTCTGACAAGTCAACTGCACCCAAATGACCAGGAAAATTTTATGTTGCAACATGTGCAAAAACATTGCTGGATGTAACTTCAGTTACACTCCTTCATTGTCAACGCTTTAGCCCATTTATTGTAGAAAATGTGAACATGATGGCGGGTTAGACGCCCTATTATACCTGGCCGTCTCATCTTTGCATCATGGTTGCATTCAAGCAATTTCCTGAAGGAAAGAGACATGTTCATCAACTTCGTGTGAGGTATGCCGACACCGACCGCATGGACATGGTTTACCACGGAACGTACGCGGCTTATTTGGAGGCCGCGCGCGTGGAGATGTTGCGTGATGCGGGGTGGGTGTATGCGGAGTTGGAAAAATCTGGAGTGCTCCTGCCTGTGGTGCAGTTGAACCTCACCTACAAGAAACCGGCGAGGTACGATCAATGGCTCGACATCCGCACCCACATCACGGCCGAACCCACGACCAAATTGTGCTTGCGCTGCGAAGTTTACCACGAAGAAAACTTGCTCGTCACCGGGGATGTCATCCTCGTGTTCGTGGACGCCCAATCGGGACGCCCGTGTCGCCCGCCTCAGGGGTTGGCCGAGAAGATGCAAGAGCTGGGATTGATTGCATCTTAAGGATCGTCGGACACGACTCGATTCAGTTCTTCAAGGATGGCGGGGGTTCGTTCTGTCCAATCGAATTGCATGGCCTGTCGCCGACAAGCTTGCTTGATTTGCGCGCTCCGCATCCATAGGCCGTCCTCCAGCGCTCGAAACCAAGCCTCGCAAGGCAGGAAGTCGACTTCTTTTGGCGTCGTTTCTGGATAAGCGTGCGCGTTGGGCACCCAAGGCATGACCTCGCAGCGCATGGCTTCAACCACACTCAGGCCAAAGTATTCTTGCTGCGGCTCCACCGGCACCACATCACAACGCCACAGCCAAGAAATGTACTCTTCCCTTGATTCGGCGTAGCCCCAATGAAGGCAGCGCTCGCCAAGTTCACCCCGGAGGGAGTCCCAACCGTTAGGCATGCGCGAGAACGACTGTCCAAGAATGACAAATTGGGCAGGGAGGTCATGTTGCACCACTCTTCGCGCAAAAGCCATGAAAGCGTCTGTCCCTTTGTCCCATGCCCAACGGTGGTTCCACAAAATGGTGGGGACATCCTTCCGGCGCGCGTCGGGGCGAGTGTCTTTGTGACGTTCCCATCCTTGGAGGTCCAGCCCCAGGTGCATGACGCGAGACTTGGGTCGCAGTTGCTCGAGGAGACGGGGGACATGTGGCTTGGGCATGGCTTTCATCCATGTTTCGGCGGCATCAAGGAAGACCTCCATGTGGTGCCTGGAGTTGAACCACACCACATCGGACGCGAGGGCGGAACTGAGGTTGACATACCCGTACGTGTTGTCCCGCCCATTGGCTCGATCAGGATCATCGGGCGACCAAGGAAAGGTCAGCTGGTTTTCGTGGAACATGGTGACCACCTTGACGGTCGACCAAGTCGGGGGCATCATCCCACGAAGCTGGGCCACATCACACATGTCGGTGGTGATGAGCACATCTGGGGGCTCGGCGTCTCGCATCAGAGGAGCCCACGTTGCCGCTGCGCCGTGCATGCGCCATTTCCAATGCCGCCCGGGCAAGGTGTGGAGCACGACAGTGTGTCCGGCGCCTTCAAGCACACCTGCGATGCCGAGAGACCATGCCGCATGAGACCCCGTATGAAAGGGGTCCAACATCCATATGGTCAAGGGCGTGGTCATGGTTTGGGTGAAATGCGCAGGAGCCAATCGGCCCACCGTTGAGGAAGGTACAATGCAAGCTGTTCTCGCAAGGACGTTCGGGGGCGTCTCGGTGCTTGGGGTCGGCCGGCATCCAGCCAAGCACTTTGCCAGGCCGAGGCGATGCGCTGTGATGCGAGGCAATATCGCGGCCAGGTGTGTCCATGGGTCAAGCTGTCCCATATGGCGAGCGATTCAGTCGTTGGGGCGAGCTGCATGGTTCGCCCACGTCGACGAAATCCGTGGCCGTCCCTGTTGCACATCGACTGCCAAGCGTGTTCCGCAGCAAGGACCTCCGGGACCAATGCGTGGCTTTCGAGGATGATTTCCCATGGGGTCCAAATGGGATCGTAGTCTGTGAGGGTGGCATCCAAAGGAACGCACGGCGCGAGATCCGACCTGGAGAGAAGCCACTCGACCGCATGGGTTTCCCAGAGGGCATGAATGCCACGCTGTCCTGTTCGTTGGCCGTCGTAGTTGCCAGATGTATGGAGGGGAACATGGGCGTCTCCGAGGTAATGGCCCAAATCGGCTGCCGCGCGCACAATCCGTTCCAAATCGGGTTCCGAGCTGTCTGAAGGTGCCCAGGCCCTCACAA
This sequence comes from uncultured Flavobacteriales bacterium, assembly GCA_965658245.1. Taxonomy (GTDB): domain Bacteria; phylum Bacteroidota; class Bacteroidia; order Flavobacteriales_D; family Sanyastnellaceae; genus UBA11663. Next base: position 183 of record CBFHRO010000112.1, on the reverse strand, counting down.
GCTTCCAATAGCTCCACTCCAATTGCCAGGGCAACACCCCCAATCGGCGCGTCGACCGAGAGGAGTCTGCGTCTTGAATCAACAATTGTGCGTCAGCCCAAGTGCGTCCCCAGAGTTCAAGCCCTTCGGTGTCCGCATCATCTAGGTCTAGGTAATGGCGCGTGGCCTCGAGGCTGTCCGTAT
>CBFHRO010000111.1:0-4132 GCA_965658245.1 uncultured Flavobacteriales bacterium | reverse complement strand
TGTAGTTGGGGATGACCATGCCGTTGGTGACCACCACGCGCGGCGCCTCCTTGCTGGAAGGGAACAGCCCCATGGGGTGGCCTGAGTACATGACGAGGGTTTGGTCTTCCTCCATCTCGCTCAGGTACTTCATGGCGAGGCGGTACTGGGCCCAGTTTTGGAACACCGCACCGTTGCCGCCGTACGTGATCAGCTCCTCTGGGTGCTGCGCCACCGCAGGATCGAGGTTGTTCTGGATCATCAGCATGACCGAGGCCGCCTGCTTGCACTTGGCCGGGTACCACTCGATGGGGTAGGCCTTCATCGTGTGACGCGGGCGCAGACGGTACATGTAAATGCGGCCGTACGTCCGCAACTCCTCGGCAAACTCAGGCGCCAGCGCTGCGTGCTGCTCCTTGGGGAAGTACCGCAAGGCGTTGCGCAATGCCAGGGCCTTTTCTTTGTCTGTCAAGATGTCCTTGCGAACCGGTGCGTGGCTCCACTCCGGGTTGCGCTGAACGGGCGGAGGCAAGGTGGCAGGGAGGCCTTCGCAAATCGCGGCTTGAAGGTCTGACGCTTTGAAGTCGGCAGGTTGGAGGTCGGCTGCTGTCATGGCGTGTTCTTTTTCTTCGTGAAACGGCCGGTTCGTTTGTCAAATCCGTAGGGGCAGTGTTTGCATCCACTCTGACAACAATGGCCGCGTTTCAAATGGTATGCCTCCGTGAAGACGATGAACCCTTCGGGCGTCTTGTAGAAGTCTTCGGGCTCAAGCTCCTTGGGCATGTCCCAAAAGTACCGCCAACTCCGCCTGAATGTTCTGTTGCTTGTCTTGGGTGTACCACTTGTGGACTTCCTGACTGTACGTGTGGGCAATCGCAGGGTCCGATTTGATGCGCTTCACCAAGGCCATGGCTTCCTCTGGACGGGGGCCCCATGTGCCCAAAACCTGAAGGTCTTCACCAAGCAAGACCGTCTTGGGTATGGCCCGACCGCCGTTCGTCAAGAACAAATCCATGACCTCGAGGTTGTCGTCGCGCATCAACGCGCGCACCTCCAACCTCCCTTCGGACGCATGCACCATCGCTTCGTGAACAGGGAGGATTTGGGCACCGTCCCCACACCAAAACTCATTCAACACCAACATCTTCGTGCCCGCCTTTACCCCGCGCACCGCATCGCTCAATGCCGGGCTCAGCCCCTGCTTGGCCAGCGACTTTCGGATGCGCTTGATGCGCTGTTGGTTGATCGGGATGTACTTGTCGTAAGGCGCGGCCTCTTGGTCGGGGTTGGGCGTCGCGTCCCGAAGGCCATCGAGGTGCTCGGAAATGCTGTGGGTGGTCTCCCAACCGCGACGAATCAAGGCTGCGGCATGGGGGGAAGTGGGGTCGTCCATGAAGCCCAAAAGTAGCGCCGCCCACAGCCCCACAAATGCCTAACTTTGCCAACGCCCATGAGCGACTCTCTCCAGCACGAGTGCGGCATTGCGATGCTGCGCCTTAAGAAGCCCCTTCAGCACTACGTCGACAAGTACGGCACGCCCTTCTACGGGCTGAATAAAATGTACTTGCTGATGGAAAAGCAGCACAACCGCGGGCAAGACGGCGCCGGTTTGGCCAACATCAAGCTCGACGTCAATCCTGGAAAGCGCTACATCTCACGCATGCGCTCGGTGGACGCCCGCCCCATTCAAGACCTCTTCAAAAAGATCATGTGGCGGTTTCAAGACCTCACCGCGGAAGAGCTGCAAGACGCCATCGCCCTGCAGAACGACTTTGCCTTCACCGGGGAGCTGTTTTTGGGCCACTTGCGGTACGGGACGTTTGGAAAGAATGAGATTGAAAACTGCCACCCCTTCCTGCGTCAAAGCAATTGGCGCACGAGGAACCTCGTGGTGGCGGGCAACTTCAACTTGACCAACGTCGACGAACTGTTTGATGTGCTCGTCAAGCTCGGCCAGCACCCCAAACAAAAGTCGGACACCGTCACTGTGCTTGAAAAGATTGGCCACTTCCTCGATGAGGAAAACCAGCGTCGGTTCGAAGTGCTCAAAGCAGAAGGGCTTGACAACCAGAGCATTTCAGAACGCATCGCAGACACCCTCGACATGGGTCACGTGCTGCGACGCGCTTCCACGGATTTCGATGGGGGCTACGTCATGTGTGGCATGGCCGGGCACGGGGACACCTTTGTGATGCGCGACCCCAACGGCATCCGTCCCGCCTACTGGTACGAAGACGACGAAGTGGTCGTGGCGGCTTCAGAGCGCCCCGTCATCCAAACCGCCTTCAATGTGCCCGCCGACCAGATTCGAGAAGTGGATCCCGGGTCTGCGTTGATCGTTCAGCGCAACGGGAAGGCCCGCCTCGAGGAAATCCGCCCCGCAGGCGAACGCAAGGCGTGCAGCTTCGAGCGCATCTATTTCTCGCGCGGGAACGACGCTGACATTTACCGCGAGCGGAAGGCCTTGGGAAGCGCCATCGTCCCGCGCGTGCTTGAGGCGGTTGAGCACGATTTGGACCACACGGTCACCAGCTTCATTCCCAACACCGCGGAATCATCGTTCTACGGATTGATTCACGGGCTGGAAGAGCACTTGAACACGAGCAAAATTGCGCGCATCAAAGGACTCGGCGCCGACCCCGATCACGCGGAAATCGAGTCGATTTTGAACGAGAAGCCTCGGGTCGACAAGATTGCCATCAAGGACGCCAAGCTTCGCACCTTCATCACCGAAGACAGTTCCCGCGACGACCTCGTGGCCCACGTGTACGACATCACCTACGGCACCGTCGAGCGCGGGGTCGACAATTTGGTGGTCATCGACGACAGCATCGTCCGCGGCACGACCTTGAAAAAGAGCATCCTCCGCATCCTCGATCGACTGGGTCCCAAGCGCATTGTGGTGGCCTCAAGCGCACCCCAAATCCGGTACCCCGATTGCTACGGCATCGACATGGCCCGGATGGGCGATTTCATTGCGTTCCAAGCGGCCGTGTCCCTGCTCAAGGAACGCGGCATGGAAGAGGTTTTGCAAAAGACCTACGAGGCGTGCAAGCACCAACTCTCGCTGCCGCTCGAAGAAAACGTCAACCAAGTCAAGGCCATTTACGCGCCCTTCACGGACGAGGAAATCAGCGACCGCATCAGCGACTTGCTCACGCCTGAGGGCATGCAGTCGGAGGTGAAAATCATCTTCCAAAGCGTGGCCGGCTTGCACAAAGCGTGCCCCGATCACCGCGGCGACTGGTACTTCACGGGCGACTTCCCCACACCTGGTGGACGACGGGTCGTCAACAAGGCCTTCGTGTACTACATGGAGGGCAACGACGCGCGGGCGTACTGACGCACCCGACGACAAGGCTCAACCGGAACGCTTAATGCGTGATGAGGACGCGTCGCGTGGCACGCGAACCCTCCACTTGAAGGAAATGCAGGCCTGCGGGCCATGTGGACACGTCCCAGACCTCCCGGTCTGAGCTGAGCTGACGGCGTTCCACGATTTGGCCTTGAAGGTTGAGAACGCGAACCCACGATCCCGCCTTGGCCACCACATTCAGGGTGTGCTTGGCGGGGGAAGGGAAAGCCTTGAGCGACGCCGCAAGGGGCAAGTCAAAGCCTGCTGCCGCGTCGACCAAAAACTCCGCACCCGAGAAGATGACCGAGCTGTCGCCATTCAGGATTTGGGTGTAGGTGTAGGTTTGGGCCACGGGGAGCGGCATGTCCAGGGCCCAGTATTGCGACCCCTCGGTCAGAATGCCGCCACTTGAAGCCACGCTGCTGTCAAACACGGCCACATTGGCTTGAATGCGCATGGTGTTCTCAAACACCTGACCGCCCGGAAGCGTTAAGGTGCCCATCTCAACCGCCTCCATGTCCACGGAGTAATCACGCACGTAGGCCAGTCCCGACACCATGAAGTCAATCACAAGTGTGTCCTGGTGGACATCACCAACCTCCATGGGGTAGGGCAAATATTCCACGACTTCTGGGTGCACGATTTGTGCGCCCGACGCGCCATCGACACCTCCCCAAAACCCGAAGTAGTCCGGGTTGTATTCGTAGAATGCCTCGTTGATTCCACCCGTTTGGGCTGGCGTTTGCTGGGAAAACTCTGCCTGAGGAAACAGGTCTGCATACGCGGTGCTGTCCGCGG
>CBFHRO010000110.1:0-4235 GCA_965658245.1 uncultured Flavobacteriales bacterium | reverse complement strand
CTATTCTTCTCCCACTTTTTTCCCTCTTCGCCTCGCTCGCAACCTCTCCGACTCCTGTTGTGGAGTGGGAAGTCGTCGCACGCTCTCCTTCGACCTGCACCATCGAACTCTCCGTGGCCACCACAGGCCACACTGACCTCAGCAAGCTGAGTTTGATTCCACGAGAAACGAGCACTCATCTCACCACGACGTTGCTCGACTGCGACAAACATTGGATCAACAACAACGCGCATCATTGGATGTGGAAGAGCGATCCGAACTTGCTCCACGTCACGTTTGACCTTTCATGGAATGAACGTGCGCGTACTTCAGACGCTCCTTTGCTTGACATCGCTTGGGAACAAATGGCAGAGGGTCATCGACAACGTTGGACGCTCGCAAGCGTCATCCTCCCTAACCTCACACAAGGCCCTCCATTGGCCCAAGACGCCGTCGCCAGTCGCAAAGTCTCATGGATGGAGGCCAATGTGGCTGAAGTGAGCATCCATGTTGACGGTGTGCAACCAGGGTCCTTTGTCAAGATCACGGAGTACATCCCGCCGCATTGCACTTGCGAAGTCACCGAGGCGGCACGCGCTTCCTTGCGCACCGATGACAATGCACAAATCTTTTTGTGGTTTCAAGCGCCAGAGGATTCGACGCTTGCTCCTTCTTATCGAATTCAGTGCGCCCATCGCTTGGATCAGGCTTCATTCAGTGGTGAATTGGAGGTTGCATTTGGAACTCGGACCAAAACTTCAGATATTGCCAGTGTTGAATGGGGGGAGTCTGACTCCCCTTCGAATGAAATCATGGAACTGAATCCCTCCTCTGACAGCCAGTCAGTTGCGGTGACTGGTGCTACAGCACATGTGACCCAACCTGACACGACTCCAGCCTCTGGGGTGATGTACTCAGTGCAGTTGCTTGCCAACCACAGAGACCTCACTGCCCAAGACGTGGATGCTGCCATTGGTTACGAAGGTCCATACAGCATTGTCAGGCACGAGGGGTGGCACAAATACCTCACCCCTGAAGTAGCCACATACCAGGACGCTCACGAGGTTCGTTCCAATGTGTGGACAAACACAAAGGCGACAGATGCGTTTGTCACTGCCTCTCTAGAGGGGGCTCGCATCTCGGTGCAAGAGGCTTTGCTGGTGTCGAATCAAACTTGGATCCCGTAAACGACATGTCCCCACGCGCCACCGATTGGAAGGCCTCTGTGCAAGGCTATCACGATTACCTCGTCCTCGAAAGGGGGTTGAGTAAAAATTCCGTGATGGCGTACATGCGTGACATCAAGCAGTTCATGGAATTCGCTGTCAACGAAGAGCGGGTCAAAGCCCCCATGGACATCAAGCTCCCCCATGTCGAGCGGTTCTTGGGACATCTCTACGATCGAGGTTTGGCCAGAAACAGCCAAGCTCGCATGCTTAGCGGGGTTCGAAGTTTCTGCAAATACCTGCGTATCGAGGGCATCATGGACACCGATCCCATCCAGTTGATTGAATCTCCACGTCCCGAGCGCAAACTCCCAGATGTATTGACCGTCGAGGAAATTGAACGCATCATCAATGCTGTGGACATGAGTCGACGAGAAGGCGTTCGGAACAAAGCCATGCTTGAAGTGCTCTACAGCTGTGGTCTTCGCGTTTCTGAGCTCACCGATTTGCAATTGTCCAAGGTGGATTTGATCGACGGACTGGTTCGGGTCATCGGAAAGGGAAACAAAGAGCGCATCGTGCCCATCGGCCAACAAGCGTGCGATTCCATCGACGACTACCTCAGTCATTATCGGGCCAACATCATTCCCCTCAAGGGACATGAAGACACCTTGTTCTTGGGCCGACAAGGCCGCAAGATGACGCGTCAAATGGCCTTTACCTTGCTGAAAAGAAGCGTCGTTGCCGCCGGCATTCGCAAGAACGTCAGCCCACACACCTTCCGACACAGCTTTGCCACGCATCTCATCGAAAGTGGGGCGGACTTGCGCGCCGTGCAAGAAATGCTGGGCCACGCCCAAATCACCACCACCGAGATCTACACCCACCTCGATGGACGTTTTTTGAAAGACCAAGTCAGCCAATACCACCCTCGCAGCGAGGAGGCTGAAAACAACATCGCGGACGAACAAACGTGACAATCACTTCGTCTCGTCTCCCAGGCCAGAGTGCCATTTTTGATTCCACTCCTTTCTCGCCTCATCCAGCATGACAGCCGGTTCTGCTTGACCTTGGACGCTCAAGCCCAAATGCTGGAACACCAAGGCCAAGACGTTGAAAGCATCCTCCATTTCGACTGGACGTGCGAGGGTCTGCTTGCTCAGCTTTTGGCCTTGTTCATTCAAGAGCAAAGGCACGTGGGCGTAGGTGGGTTGTGAAAGGTTCAGCGCCTGTTGCAATGCCAAATGCGTGGCCGTGGATGACAGCAAATCTGCGCCTCGGACCACATCTGTGACACCTTGGTCCGCATCGTCCACCACCACTGCAAGGTGGTAGGCCCAATGTCCATCGGCACGGAGCAAGGTGACGTCGCCCACGGAATCGCGCCTGAACGATTGCCTGCCTTCCATCCTGTCCCCCCACGAAAGCGCTGGGCCACGGGGCATCTTGAATCGCCAAGACCTCGGTGCGATTTCCTCAGGAAGGCCGTCTCGACAAAATCCCGGATACACTGCCAAGCCATCGGCTTCGGCCAACACCTTTCGGGTGCAGGCACAGCCAAAGGCAAAGTCTCCCTCCAACAGCATGTCCAACGCTTCACGATACAGCGCGTGTCTTTGGCTCTGAAACACCACGGGGCCATCCCACGTGAGTCCAAATCCTTCAAGCGTCCGCAAAATGTCGTCTGCTGCACCTTCCACCTCCCGCGGCGGATCCAAGTCCTCCATCCGCAGGAGCCATGCTCCGCCATGGACCTTGGCGTCCAACCAACTCGCCACGGCCGCGACCATGGACCCCAGGTGCAGACGACCGGTGGGTGACGGGGCAAACCGTCCGATGTACGGACGGCGAGGCGTCATCCCCGAACGAGCTTGCGGTACTTGATGCGCTTGGGACCTTCATCGCCCAAGCGTTTCTTGCGGTTTTCCTCGTATTCGCTGTACGTTCCTTCAAACCAGTAGGCCTGGCTGTCCCCTTCGAAGGCGAGGATGTGGGTGCAGATGCGATCAAGGAAGTAGCGGTCGTGGCTGATCACCACAGCGCAACCCGCGAATCCTTCGATGCCTTCCTCGAGCGCACGCAACGTGTTCACGTCGATGTCGTTGGTTGGCTCGTCAAGCAAAAGAACGTTTGCTTCGGTCTTGAGCGTCATGGCGAGGTGGAGACGATTGCGCTCTCCGCCGGACAGCACACCACACTTCTTTTGTTGGTCGGCCCCGTTGAAGTTGAATTTGCTGACGTAGGCCCGGCTGTTGAAGAGTTGCCCGCCAATTTCGACTTGCTCGTTGCCACCTGACACGACTTCCCAAACCGTTTTGTTGGGGTCAATGTCCGCATGACGCTGGTCGACGTACCCAACCTTGACCGTTTCGCCCATGTCAATGGTGCCGCCGTCCGGCGTTTCTTCGCCCATGATCATGCGGAAGAGCGTGGTCTTTCCGGCGCCGTTGGGGCCGATGATGCCCACGATGCCCGCCGGCGGAAGCTGGAACGTCAGGTTCTCCACGAGGAGCTTGTCCCCAAATGCCTTGCTCAGCCCGCTCGCTTCAATGACCTTGTTTCCGAGACGAGGCCCGTTGGGGATTGGAATGTTCAGGCGGGCGTCCTTTTCCTTGGTGCCCTCCGCGAGCATGCTCTCGTAATTGTTGATGCGCGCCTTGTTCTTGGCGCGACGACCTTTGGGGCTTTGTCGAATCCAGTCGAGCTCGCGGTCGAGTTCTTTCCGTCGCTTGCTCTCGTGCTTCTCCTCCTGGGCCAAACGCTTGCTTTTCTGTTCCAACCACGATGCGTAGTTGCCTTCGTACGGGATGCCCTCACCACGGTCGAGCTCGAGAATCCATCCCGCCACGTTGTCGAGGAAGTAGCGGTCGTGCGTCACGCACAACACCGTGCCCTTGTACTGTTCGAGGTGCTGCTCCAGCCAATCGATGGATTCCGCGTCGAGGTGGTTGGTCGGCTCGTCGAGCAGCAACACGTCAGGCTGTTGGAGCAACAAACGGCACAAGGCCACGCGACGGCGCTCTCCCCCACTCAATTCTGAAACCTTTTGGTCGTCTGCCGGGCAGCGCAGGGCGTCCATGGCGATGCTGA
>CBFHRO010000109.1:0-4328 GCA_965658245.1 uncultured Flavobacteriales bacterium | reverse complement strand
CCGACGAATTCCCGCTGGACGACCCCAAGACGTACGAGTTGTTCCAACGTGGCGACACGATTGGCATCTTCCAATACGAATCGGCGGGGATGCAGAAGCACCTCAAGTCGTTGCAGCCGACGGTCTTTGAAGACCTGATCGCCATGAACGCGCTGTACCGTCCGGGTCCGATGGAATACATCCCTGACTTTGTCGCGCGGAAGCACGGGCGTCAGGCGATCACCTACGATTTGGACGCATGCCAAGAGTACTTGGAAGAGACCTACGGCATCACGGTGTACCAGGAGCAGGTGATGCTCTTGTCCCAAAAACTCGCAGGCTTCTCCAAGGGCGAGGCCGACAGCCTGCGGAAGGCGATGGGAAAGAAGAAGAAGGACATCATCGACAAGATGAAGCCAGACTTCATGGCGCGTGGCACCGAAAAGGGACACGACGCGGAGAAGCTGGAGAAGATTTGGACGGACTGGGAAGCGTTTGCCTCCTACGCCTTCAACAAGTCGCACTCCACATGCTACGCGTGGGTGGCCTACCAAACGGCTTACCTCAAGGCCAACTATCCGGCCGAATTCATGGCGGCGCAGTTGTCCAACAACATGAACGACATCAAGGAGGTCACCAACTTGATGGAAGAGGCGCGTCGTCAAGGCGTGCCTGTCCTCGGACCCGATGTCAACGAATCGTCGTTCAAGTTCACCGTGAACAAGGAGGGGGCGATTCGCTTTGGGCTCGGCGCCATGCGTGGCGTGGGGGAAGGGGCGGTGATTGCCATCGTCGAGGGGCGCTCGGAGTCGCCCTACACGTCGCTCTTCGACTTTGCGTGCCGCGTCAACCTGAAGGACTGCAACAAGCGCGTGTTCGAGGCGCTGGCCTTGGGCGGCGGGTTCGACAGCTTTGGGCTGCACCGCGCCCAGTTCTTTGCCCCGGATCACAAGGACCGCCCGCTCATCGAATTGGCCGTTCGCTACGGTGCGGCCACGCAAGATTCGGCCAATTCGGCGCAGGTCTCCCTGTTTGGGGGCGACGACGGCGCCATGGACATTCCCGAGCCGCCCATACCTGAGTGCGAAACGTGGGCATCGATGGACCTGCTCAACAAGGAGCGCGACATTGTGGGCGTCTACATCTCCGGCCACCCGCTCGACCGCTTCCGCCTTGAGCTTGATCACCTCTGCGCGAAGGGTGGACTCGCACGCTTGGACAACCTCGAGCAAGAGAAGGGCAAGATGCTGACGTTTGGTGGCCTCATTTCCTCGTGCGAACACCGCATCAGCAAGTCGGGCAGACCTTGGGGCTTCTTTGCGATTGAGGACTACAAGGGCACCCACGAGTTCCGATGCTTTGGTGAGGATTACGTGAAGTTCAAGGAGTTCATGGTGGAAGGGTGGATGGTCATGGTGACTGCTCATGTGAAGGAGCAAGGCTTTGGCCGAGAAGGGTTGGAGGCCAAACTTCAAGCCATCGAGCTCCTCTCCGAAGCCCGCGAAAAGCGCATCGGCCGCTTGCGAGTGCAAATTCAATTGAGCGCGTTGAACGATGGCTGGGTCGACCGCTTCACGACCAGTGTGGCGAACCACCCCGGACAGGTAGGCGTGACCTTGGAGATCTACGACGAGGAAGCCAAACTGGACATGCCAAGCCGCACGTCCAAGGTGCAGTTGGACGACCAATTTGTGACTGACCTGGAGGAGCTGTGCATCCCTGGCAAGGCCCAGTACCGACTGGACTTGAAGCGTTGAGCTCGCCGCAGCTGTTCAGGCCATGAACCTTGAGGCGTTGTCCACGGAAGGTCTCCCAAAAGGTTGAAAAATGACGAAGGTGCGGCGCGATTATGCCGTTGTTCGTGAACAACACACGGATACCTTTGCTTAACAGAACATTGAAGAATCAGAATCAACTTTCATCATGGCAGTAGAATTCACAGACGCGAACTTCGAGGAGCTCGCAATCAACAGCGACAAGCCGGTGCTCGTCGATTTTTGGGCAGAGTGGTGCGGTCCTTGCCGCATGGTCGGTCCCGTGGTTGAAGAATTGGCAGGCGACTATGACGGCAAGGCCGTCATCGGCAAAGTCAACGTCGACCACAACAGCGACGTCAGCCAGCGTTTTGGCATCCGCAACATCCCCACCATCCTCTTTTTGAAGAACGGCGAAGTCGTCGACAAGAGCGTGGGTGCTGTGCCCAAGAACGTGCTCGCAGAGAAGCTCGACGCACTCCTGTGAGATCAACGGCGCCTCGCGCCTTGAACGCCTTTTGAAAAACCGTCCCTGCCTATCTTGGTGGGGGCGTTTTTTTCGTCCCAAACCCGCCGCACATGCCCATTCAACCCACTCCTGAACTCCAACAGCGACTCGGTCGCCTTGAATTCCTCGCCAACCAGGCGGTGGAGGGGTTCATCACGGGCATGCACAAGAGTCCGTTTCACGGATTCAGCGTGGAGTTTGCCGAGCACCGTCTGCACAATCCGGGAGAGTCCACCAAGCACCTCGATTGGAAGCTCTACGCCCGGACGGACAAGATGTTTGTCAAGCGGTACGAAGAGGAGACCAACCTCCGTTGCCAGCTTGTCCTCGATGCCTCGCGGTCGATGGCGTACCCCGACGGCGTTACCCTCGACGACGACCGCATGAGCAAACTCAAGTTTGCGGTCCTCGCCTCGGCAGCGCTCATTGAGCTTTTCCGCCGGCAGCGAGACGCCGTGGGCCTCAGCTTGTTCTCTGAATCGTTGGATTTGCAAACCCCTGCACGTTCTTCGCGGGCACACCACCGAATGCTCTTTGACAAGCTTGAAGGGCTGCTCACGGAACCTGGCGACGCCCGTCCCACCAGCGCCATCGATGCACTTCATCAAATCGCAGAGGCCACGCCGCGCCGTTCTCTGATCATTGTCTTCAGCGACATGCTGGACAAGACCGAAGACCCCGAGGCCCTCGTCAGCGCTTTGCAGCATTTGCGTCACAACAAGCACGAGGTGGTGGTCTTCCACTTGCTCGATGCAGGAACGGAGGTGGACTTCGATTTTGCCGATCGCCCCACTCGGTTTGTGGACCTCGAGACAGGAGAGGAGCTGAAGTTGCATCCGACAGAAGTGCGCGAAGCATATGTGTCGCGCATGGCCAAACTCACCAAAACGCTCCGCGACCGTTGCGGCGCCCATGGCATTGATTGGGTGGATGTCGATGTGGCTCAGGGAGTTTTGCCAGTGCTGACCGGATACCTTACGAAGAGGGCGAAACTTTTTTGAGTGAATCGCGTATTTCTCTTGCAGGATTAGCACAGACCGTGCTATCTTTGCGCCCCGACCAAAAGCGGTCGGAAATCGGAAGGGCCTCGGCCTGGAAGAGGAGGTCTGGTAGTTCAGTTGGTTAGAATACCTGCCTGTCACGCAGGGGGTCGCGAGTTCGAGTCTCGTCCAGACCGCAACCTAAGATGTTGTGTTGGCAGCTTAAATGCTGCAAGTGGTTTAGAAATAGACCAATGAGAAGCTTGTCCGTTTGGATGGGCTTTTTTTGTTTGGGGTAAATTGGAGCCTAAAAAGGGCAAAATACTCAACTAAAAGGTAACCATGGAGGTAACTTTTTAGGAAAAGGTAACCATTGATAGTTTCAGGTTTTAATGTTTGCTTCTGAAGTCCATAATCAACTCATTGTACTCTTTTACATGGTTTAATAGATAATCCAAGAGTAATTCCTCATTGATAATACCTCGGTGAGCCACAAACGTTTTGGTGCTATCACTTTTATGCACCATAATTGCCACGGGGTCTTCAACATCAAATATCAATTCAGAATGTAATTCCTCGCCAATCCTGGGAGGGTTTTCGTCCAAATCATAAATAAAGGTATAGTTCCAAGTATCGCTGGATTTACCGTTTAGATTGGTCTTAACGTCAAGGATAATTCCCTGTACTTTATTGTAGTTCTCTTCATTGAATGTATCGATTTCCTTCTGGTTTTGTTGGGATTGGAAGATAGGTTAGGGTCTTGGATAGACCGTGACGATTCATAAATCATACCCTTTAACAACTGAGGATTCATAAATACGCATTTATACTTATTTGAATTGTAGGAGAATAGGGGTAGTTTGAATGACTAACCAAATTATTAAAACTAATTCTACACAATTATGAAATCTATTTTATTTTTTATTTGTTGCACAGTACTATTTTGTGATAATACTTTAGCTCAGCAAGGGGATTTTATTTGCGGTATGCCAGATGAAATCGTACAAGACCCAGTTGGAGTTTACAGCTACTCTAATGACACCAATGTGCTTAATGACTTTGAGCCAGTAGTATTCAATATCTTTTTCTGGGGCATCAACAAGAGCG
>CBFHRO010000108.1:0-4343 GCA_965658245.1 uncultured Flavobacteriales bacterium | reverse complement strand
GACGTACAGTCATGCAACTACAATGCGGATGCCACCGACGCTGGTGCGTGCGAATACCCTGAGACGTTCTACACCTGTGACGGCACCTGTGAGAATGACACGGATTTCGACGGGGTGTGCGACGAATTGGAGGTCGCGGGGTGTCAAGACCCCACTGCGCTCAATTTTGATGAAGATGCCACTGAGGAGGATGGTTCTTGCATTTGGGTCGGTTCCAATTGTGAGGTGAGTCCATCCCTCCTGGTTGCCTTCCAGAACCACATGACAGTTCTCCCTTCCCAAACGACCACGATCATGGTCGGGGCGGACACCTCTTTCAATTTGGCCGTTTGGCTACCCGACGTTGTCAGCGAGCCTGGGACAGGAAGCCTGTACAACGCCTCTGAGTTTGAATTGAGTGGCGTTTCTGCATTGCCTCTTGGCGTGACTACTTCTCTTGAATCTCAACTCATTCCTGCAGGAGAAACCTCCTGCTTGACTTTTGAAGGTATCCCTGAGCAAAGCGGGGTGTTTGACGTTTTGATTGAAGGGACCCTGACAGTGAACTTGTTTGGGCAGCCCTTCTCCTTTGAGGGCGTTGCTGTCAGTCATCAAATCGCCGTTTTGGCCAACCCCGATCCGATTTTGGGATGCACCTACGCTTTTGCCAGCAATTACTTGAGTTATGCCAACGTCGATGACGGGTCATGCATCATTGCAGGTTGCACCGACCCCGAGGCCTGCAACCACCAGGTCCTCGCAGCATTGGACGATGAATCGTGCGACTATTCTTGCATGGGATGCACCTACGAAGCGGCCCTCAACTTCGATTCTGACGTCACAAGAGACGACGGCTCATGCGTCTTTGATTGGGCCGAATCAACTTGCCCAGAGGACCTTGACAACGACGGACTCGTGGGAAGCGCGGACCTGTTGCTTGTCCTGGGCCAATTTGGGTTGTCCTGCGAAAACCCTTGAGTCATCAGGCGTTCATCGCAGACTCGATGGCGTCGGCCTCGAGGGGGATGTGCGCCATGAGGTCGTGGAAGCCGTCCTCGGTGATGACGATGTCGTTCTCGAGGCGGATGCCGAGGTTTTCCTCACGGATGTAGATGCCGGGCTCGACCGTGAAGACGTGGCCCGGTGCGATGGGCTCGTGCCAGTGGCCGACGTCGTGGACGTCAAGGCCGATGAAGTGCGACGTGCCGTGCATGAAGTACTTCTTGTAGGCCGGCCACGCGGAGTTTTGCTTCTCGACGTCGTGGCGGTCAATGAGCTTGAGGTCGAGGAGTTGGGCCGTCATGAGGTCGCCGACTTCCTTGTGGTAGTCGTGGAGCGAGACGCCGGGACGGAGGAGCTTCATGGCGTCCTGCATGACCGAGAGGACCGCGTTGTAGACCGCGCGCTGGCGGTCCGTGAAGCGGCCTGAGACCGGGATGCAGCGCGTCATGTCGGACGCGTAGTTGCCGTACTCGGCGCCCACGTCCATCAGGATGACGTCGCCGGCTTTGCACTCGCCGGAATTCTCGATGTAGTGAAGGACGCACGCGTTGAAGCCGGAGCCGATGATGGGCGTGTACGCAAAGCCGCGGGAGCCGCGGCGCAGGAATTCGTGCATGAACTCCGCCTCGATCTCATACTCCATGACGCCGGGCTTCACGAATTGCAAGACGCGGTCAAAACCCGCTTTGGTGATGTCGCACGCGCGCTGCATCTGGTCGATTTCCGAGGCCTGCTTGAGGGCGCGGATGGAATGCAAGATGGGCGCGCTGCGCTCGATTTCGTGGTTGGGGTATTTCGCGCGAAGGGCCGCGTTTTCCCGGTCCGTGCGGGTCTCGACCGTGAGGCGGGCCCGCGTGTGTTGGTTGTCGTTGAGGTAGAGCGACTGCGCCTCGGCCATCAAGCGGTGAAGCGTCCGCTCGAAGGCCGTCGTCCATTGGACGTTGGCGATGCCCGTCTCGGCGGTGGCTTGGGGCTTGGTGAGTTTGGCCCCCTCCCAAATCGCAAGCTCCTCGTTGGTTTCCAACGTGAACAAAATCTCGCGGTCCGCCGGATTGTGCGCGTCCGGGAACAGGAGCAGCACCGTCTCCTCTTGGTCCACGCCGGAGAGGTAGAAGATGTCCGCGTGCTGCTTGAACGGCAGGGTGCCGTCCGCGCTCGTGGGGTAGATGTCGTTGCTGAAAAACAGGGCGAGGCCACCGGGCTTCATCTGCTTCATGAACGCTTCTCGGTTCCGGGTGTAGAGGTCGGAGGGGAGTTTTTGGTACCGCATGCCCCGAAGGTACAGCGCGCGCTACCTTCGCAACATGAGCGATCGCATTTCCACCTCCAACGCCCCCAAGCCCGTCGGCCTCTACCCCCACGCACGCCGTGTGGGCAACCTCTTGTTTTTGAGCGGCGTCGGTCCGAGGACTGCGGGAAGCGACTCAAACGACAGCGGGGTGCCCGGGTTGGAGTTGGATCACAACGGCAACTTCAAGGCGTTTGATTTTGAGGCGCAAGTGCACAGCGTGTTCGCCAACGTGAAGTCCATCCTCGAGGCGAGCGGAAGCAGCTGGGAACAGCTCGTCGACGTCACCGTCTTCCTCGTGGACATGAACCGCGACTTCCACACCTTCAACCGCCTGTACGCCGAGTACTTCAAAGACAACCAGCCGTGCCGGACGACGATGGAAATCAACCGCCTGCCGACCCCGATTGCCATCGAGCTGAAGTGCATCGCCACGGTGGAGTAAGCCGAGGCTTGGCCAGAGCAGGGGCGGAGTTTGGGCTTCGTTGACAACCCTTGTGACAACCTGCTGAAACGCGGCTTGGAAGGGGAGGCCACTTTCCGAACTTGCAACCATGTCCACGGAGCCTAACACCGACCACAACTTCGATCCCGCGATCCTCGACAAGCTCAAGCAGCTTCAAGAGAAATACGCGGCCATGGGGCAAGACCTCAGCAGCTACCTCGATGGCTTGCTGTACGCCGATTACCGGACGTACTGGGACCTGATTCACCTCGACACCTTGTTGAGCCTTCAGCGACCCCAAACCCCCATCCCGGACGAAGTCGTCTTCATCGTCTACCACCAAATCACCGAGCTGTACTTCAAGCTTTCGCTTCATGAATTCGAGCGAATGGCACAAGAGGCGCGTGAAAACGGAGGCGCCGTCAGCGAGGCCTTTTTGCTCGAGCGGGTGCGCCGGGTGAACCGCTACTTCGAGGCGCTCACGACCAGTTTCGACATCATGGTCGACGGCATGGACCCGGCAGAGTTCATGAAGTTCCGCATGTCGCTGCTGCCGGCGTCGGGATTCCAGAGCGCGCAGTACCGCATGATTGAGATTTGTTCGACGTCGCTCGACCGCATCGTGCACCACAACCTCCGCGAGCAGTATGCCGACCACACCGTGGCCGACGTGCCAGAATTGATGTCGCATTTGTACTGGCGCGAAGGCGCTGTGGAGTTGTCAAGCGGGGCCAAGACCTTGACCCTGAAGCAGTTTGAGGCCAAATACGACGAAGAACTCCAAAAGTTGGCCCGTGGCATGTTCCACAGCAACGTCCGCAAACTCGCTGCCGGCATTGAAGGTGGACCGTCGAAAGAACTTGTGGACGCGTTGCGTTGGCTGGACATCAACGTGAACGTCAACTGGCCGCTCGCGCACTACAAAAGCGCGGTTCGATACCTGCACAAAGACCCTGTCGACATCGCCGCAACGGGCGGCACCAATTGGCAGAAGTACCTGCCGCCGCGCTTTCAGAAGCGCATCTTCTTCCCCGAGCACTGGAGCGACCAAGAGCTCGAAGAATGGGGCAAAGGCTGGGTGGTGAAGGAAGTGTTTGGCCTGGGCTCATGACGTCGTTTTCTCGCCAAGTGATGGCGGTCGCATGTGCGGCCATCGGGGCGTTCCTCGTCTTGGGTTGCGGCGGTGAATCCGACAGCGTGGGCGGGTCGTCGGGGGGCAGCCTGTTCAGCGCACCTCCGGAGCCGGAGCCGACCATGCGGTTTGGGGTGGTGTGGGACGACTTGTTGGTGGACTCGGGCAAGGTCAAGTCCGGCCAAAGCCTCTCCCACCTCTTGGACCCGGCAGGCATTGGACCCGGTCGCATCGCCACGCTGGCTGCCAACAGCCGAAAGACCTGGGACGTGCGGTACATGAAAGCCGGGCACCGCTGGTGGCTTGCTTCCGAGACGGTGCGGGACAGCGCCGACGCCGAAGCGCGTGTCGTGCCGAAGTGGTTCATCTACGAACGCAACCCCAAGGACTACGCCCTCTTTTCGCTCGGCGACACGCTTGGCGCCCGACTCGGTTCCTACCCCGTGGACACGGTCTACGCCAGGGCTCAAGGGACCATCGAAAACTCCTTGTACATG
>CBFHRO010000107.1:0-4358 GCA_965658245.1 uncultured Flavobacteriales bacterium | reverse complement strand
CGGTTACGGACAATTTTTCGCCCAGTATTTCTGCGGAAACGTGGCCCCTGCAGGAACCGTGACCCAAGATGGCGATTGCAACGACGCCAACAGCACCATGTACCCTGGCGCGCCAGGAACTGGACAAGGCAATGACAACAACTGCAATGGCGTTCTGGATCCAGATGAAGAAGCGCCGGCCCCCTGTCCTGAGGATGCCAACGGCGACGGAAGCATTTCCGTGGCGGATGTCTTGGCCGTGCTGTCCGAGTTTGGATGCACGGGCGAAGGCTGCTCGTACGACATTGATGGCGACAATGCGGTGACGGTCAGTGACGTGCTGTTGGTGTTGTCTGCGTTTGGCACTTCCTGCTCATGACACCATGATTCACTTTGATGCTCTCTGACATAAGATGAAGCAACCCAAGGCGAAACATCTCGTTTTTATCTTGTGTTACGCCCTTCGTGATTCCAAATCGTTGACATGAGACCAAATCGTCTTCTTCTCCTCTTTTCACTGTTCGCTGCAGCAAGTCAAATCTGTGGACAACGCGCCCCCGTCCAAGAGGTGCACTTGTTTTCTGAGGTGACGTCATGGCCATCCGAGGTGCGGACCCACATCGAAGCTGCTGTTCAGCACAGCGACCACGTTGCATTGATGCAGTTGCAACCAGAGGTGTTTGACGAACTCCGCACCCAAGACCGCGACAATTTTGGATTGACGCTGCCTCTCCCCTCTGGAGTTTCAAACAAAGCACCAAGTTCGCTCCATTTCGAATTGGAGAGGTTCTTCGTTCACGCCCCTGTTTTCAAGGTGGGCGTCACCAGTGAAAGGGGTTTTGAGGAAAAAGAATACGCCCCACAATTGCAGACGTTCAAGCTCAAACTCGAAAACGAGGTTGTAGGGACCTTGGTCCTGATGTCTGACCACATCCTTGGCAGCTTTCACCACAACGGCCAACAATTCGACGTGGCTCAGATTGAAGACTCCTTCTACGCCGTCATGGACTTCAACAAACGCACCAACCTGATGCCGTTTGCATGTGCTGTGGAAGACGCACCGCAGAAGGAAGCGAATGACGAGGCCCCCAAAGGCGTGCAACGTGCCAACGATGGCGGTTGTGTGGAAGTGGCCATTGACGTTGATTTCCATACCTACCAGATTTATGGGAACATGGCGAACGCCACGGAGTGGGCGCTTGCACAAATGGCGGGAGTCGAAGCCATCTACACCCAAGAGTTGAATGGTTTGTTCTTCCTGCAAGTGAGCTATGTGCACCTGTGGCAGACGCCAGACCCCATGAGCAATTTTGTCAACGACGCCGGCGCCATGCTTGACAATTTCCGGAGCACTTGGGAGGGCACCGCAAGCTTGGATGCCGTGCAACGAGATGTGACGCATTTGATGACGCGACGGGGCAACACGGGCACGGGTGGCATCGCTTACCTCAGTGTGAATTGCGGTTCTTTTGCCTATGGTTTCAGTGCAGGCATGACAGGAAGCACCACCAACAACATCAACAGTTACTCTTGGAATCTTGACGTGGTTTCCCACGAATTGGGACACAATTTTGGGGCGAACCACACGCACTGGTGTGGATGGCCTGGAGGTGCCATTGACAATTGCTACCCCGCAGAAGGAGGATGCGACGATGGCCCCGCGGTGTCCAACGGCACCATCATGAGCTACTGCCACATTGCTCCCTCGACACCCAAAGTTCTCCAATTTCACCCGCTCGTCGAGAACAACGCCTTGATCCCGAGCATGTCTGCTGCGGGATGTTACGGGGGGTGTGAAGGATGGACCCCGCCAGAATGCGCCATCACCGACATCTCCGGGGGCAACCAGCAAGCTTGCGACCCTGTGACCCTGACCTACACGCAGCAGGTCATCGTCACCCACGAGTACGCTCCCGATGATGGATGGTTGATTGTAAATGGAGAACAGAAAGCCATCTTCCCAAGTCCGCAGGTGGTGAATCTTGTCGGCCAACCCGCCGACGGACAAAATGTGAATGTCTCGGCGTACTTCACCTCTGACGAGTCATGCGCACTCAGCAAATCCAACGCGTACACGCGACGCGACCCGTGCTGCGGTTTGTTCAGGATGACCTATGTCGACCCCGATGCCAACATCCTCCAGATTCGAAATGAATCTGAATGTCCCGCGCCTTTGGACAATTGGGGCATGCTTTCTCCCGTCGGCTACAAAACCATGGCCGAATTGGTCACCCCAGGCCAAAGCCTCTTGATTGACCCCGGAGCCACGGTTCAAATTTCATGGGCTGACGGGCTCAGTGGAGATTGGATCATGTTGTTTTTGCCCACAGACGTCGTGTACGACTATCTTCAGTGGGGCAGCCAAGCTCCGGCGAACATCTACTTTCAGCAGTACGCCGAGTTGGAAACGGTATGGCCCGGAGGTTCTGGCCAATTCGTGAGCGACATTCCCCCTTACACCTACATCGGATCGGGAGAATATGGAGTCGATCAGTGGTCCGGTCAAGACGTCCCTTGCAACATCACCAACCTCGAAGTGGTGAACGCCACAGAATGTGACCCGGCGACCAACACGTACGACGTCACTTTTCAGGTAGATTGGGTGGGCACACCCGATACAGGAGGGCTCTCAATCAATGGGGAGGTTTATTTGGTGGACGGAAACACCTTGACGTCCACGTTGACGCTGCCTGCAAATGGCGAGTGGATCGGTTTGAATGCCGTTTTCGTGGATGAAGCAACCTGTGAGGCAAACAACGGGAACGCCTACTTTGGTCCTCCCCCATGCTCGTCATGTCCAGCTGACATCAACGGAAATGGGGCCATTGAGGTCTCAGACGTATTGACAGTCTTGTCCAACTTCGGTTGCGCCACAGATTGCAATGCATTGACGGATCTGGACGGCGACGGGTCCATTACCGTGGCCGATGTACTCGTCGTGTTGAGTGCATTCGGCGAAGACTGCTAAGGCGATTTCGCCTCACGGCCTACAGCAGAACGAATCACTGAATCGCCATGCCAGGAAATTCGCCTTCCCCCTTGAATTCAAAGCGGTAGCGCACCTGGTCGTATTCACCTGAGGCAGGAAACAATTGGAGGTTGATCGCGCCGGAAAGGTCTCCTTCCGTGGTCACTTGCATCAAGAAAACCTGGCCATCTTGGCCCGCGCCGTTGGCGGCCGTGCGCAACACGAAGTAGGCCCCACCTGTGTGCGTAGCGATGTCCAAATTCGTTTCTCCGCTTTCGGTGAAAAACACATCCCACGGCGATCCCGGGTCTTGCACCATGGTGGGGTCCTCTGCCCCTTCCATGCCGCTCATCTTGGCCGCCGTCGACAGCCCAATGGTCGCGAAAGTGTCGTCGGCCATGTCGGGCATGATCTCGAAGAACTTGGGGTTCATCCCTGACGCAGACCAACTCCCGTTGTATGGGCTGTTGTAAACGCCTTTGGGCGCGCGAACTGTGAGCGGATGCACATTCGTGCCGTACACCGAACTGACCCGATCTCCCTCCGGGACCTTTACCGAAATGAGGTATTTCGTCAAGCCCGGCTGATGGGCGGGTTCAGTGGCCACCTCAAGCGTGTAAGGTGACTCAGAAGTGGCTTTGTCTTCGGTTTGGGCGAATGCCAATCCGCATGCCATCCACAAAACGCCGAACGCCAAACAATGCTTTGTCATGACGCAAAAATGGGGAATGCAAAGCGATTACGGACAAACGCTGCCGTACACCGAAAGCAATCCAAGCAAGTCCTGGGTGGTGATGTTGCCGTCTTGGTCGCTGTCGTGCCAGCAAACTTCCTCTGGCAAGCACATCTGCAACACGGCGTCCCATTGCGTCCCGGGGCCACATGCAGACGACAGGTCCGGGCACTCGGACACGAGGCAAGACAAATCGCACGTCCCGTCGTCCGACGTGGCGAACGGATTGTAGTTGCACGCACCAGAGTAGGTGCAGCCTTCAGATTCCACCAGAGTGGCTCCTTCGACCCAATCGATTTGGAGATTGGTTGGAACGTCATACAGCCACTCTTCCACCCCTGAAGGCCATACAGCATGCAGCGAATCCACCACCTCTGTCGCACCAAGACCAAAGTGCATGCGCCGCGCCCTTTGCATCATGAAGCTTTCCCCAGCAGCCAATTGGCGTGTACGTTTTGTGACGCTGCCATTTGCTTCTGTGGTGTAGGCATGCACGATCCACCCAATGCCGTCCGCATTGGAGTTCGTCCCTTGAGGAATGAGGTCGAGCCAAGCATTTCCATTGGGCACACCTTCAAGCATAGACGCGACGGAATCGCAGGTGTACACGCACAGGTCGTAGCTGCCATCGCGGTTCCAGTCGCACGCAGCATGCGAGAACGACTGCACATCCAATTC
>CBFHRO010000106.1:0-4387 GCA_965658245.1 uncultured Flavobacteriales bacterium | reverse complement strand
TGCAATTCGGTGGGGAAGGGGCCGGAGCCGACGCGGGTGCAGTACGCTTTGAAAATCCCAAATACGTCCCCTACCCGGTTGGGGGCGATGCCCAATCCGGTGCACGCACCGGCGCTGATGGTGTTGGACGAGGTGACAAACGGATAGGTCCCAAAGTCGATGTCAAGCATGGTGCCTTGCGCACCCTCTGCAAGAATGCGCTTGCCGGCCTTCAGGGCGGCGTTCATGTCGTGCTCGGAATCGATCAAGGTCAACCCGCGAAGGAAGGCGATCGCGTCCAGCCACTCGGCGTCTTCGAGGGTGTATTCGAACCCATCGAATTGGGCGAGCATCCCCACGTGCTTGTCGCGCAGGGCGTGGTAACGTTCTTCGAAGTGGCTGCTTTCGATGTCCCCCACGCGCAAGCCGTTGCGTCCTGTCTTGTCCATGTAGGTCGGGCCGATGCCTTTGAGGGTGCTGCCGATTTTGGCCTTGCCCTTGGCCGCCTCAGACGCCGCATCGAGCAAGCGGTGGGTCGGCAGGATGAGGTGCGCCTTGCGGCTGATGGCGAGGTTCGCGGACACATCTACACCGAGCTCCACCAACGCATCGATTTCTTTCTTGAAGATGAGCGGGTCGATGACCACCCCGTTGCCCACGACGTTCAACGTATCCTCTCGGAACACGCCGCTGGGGATGGTGTGCAACACGTGCTTGATGCCATCGAATTCTAGGGTATGGCCCGCATTGGGGCCGCCTTGGAACCGTGCAATCACGTCGTACTCGGGGGTGAGCACGTCCACGATTTTGCCTTTGCCTTCGTCGCCCCATTGGAGGCCGAGCAGGACGTCAACTTTCATGCGTCGCAGGGGTTGTTTCAGGCGAGGTTGCCTGAGTGGGTTGTGCCCGCTTGCGGGCGTAGATGTTCAAACTGTGGTGCATCACCTCGATGTCAAAAATCTCCTCGAGGGTGGCTTTGATTTGCTGAATGCGTGGGTCACAAAACTCCAAGACCTCTCCCGTGTCGGCGAGGATGACGTGGTCGTGCTGCTTGACGCGGTGGCACTTCTCGTATTGCGCCCCTTGGTCGCCAAACTGATGGCGTCGCACCAAGTTGCAGTCGAGCAAAAGATCCAAGGTGTTGTACAAGGTGGCGCGAGACACGCGGTATTTCCCCTTGCTCATCACTTCGTACAACGTGTCCACATCGAAGTGGCCGTCGTAGCTGTAAATCTGGTGTAGGATGGCGAAGCGCTCCGGGGTCTTCCGGTGCCCGTTTTGCTCGAGGTAGGCTTCGAAAAGCCCTTCCACTTGCTCATTGATGGGGTCCTTCGCCATGTGCAGCGGCGAAGATAGGGCATGTCATTCAGGCTGAGGTGCCTGTTCAGAAGTTTCCCAAGGGCCCAAACGTGGGGCCTCGTCCACCTGAAACGCCCTCAAATCCTCTCCCTTGGGCACCGGTGCAATGCGCCCCTTGGGACCCTGTTTCAAGGCAATGCCCACGAGTTTGCGCTCGGACACCTCCAGGGTCACTTTGGCGCACACCGCCATGTTCATCCGAACCTTGCCCTCGTTTTCGGGCACCTCAAAGGTCACCACCTCCCCATTGCCGATGACGTCGACCGTGTGCAATTCGTTGTTTTCAAAAAACGCGTCGAGGTCTCGGCCCTGAATGCGGTGCGCGAGGGTGTCGTTGGCCGGGGACAACACCACTGCGTGGCCGCGCATCTCCAGCTTGTCTGGCTTTTGTTGGGTCATTTGCAAGGTCAGGGTGTCGCCTGAGAGTTTGTCCTGGGCGGACCAAAGCTGAGGGGTCCCCCACATGTGGATGGTCTCTTTCGCCTCGTCCCAAACCAGCGAATCGCCCGCCCCCACGAGCTCGCCTTGCAAAAGGGTCACGTCTTTCCTTGCGGTCAGCACGTCGCCGCGCCGATTCAGCATCGCGGCGGCCAACCGCAAGGTGTCGCCTTCCTCGACGTGTTGCAGCCATGCGCGGCGTTGCGGCCCGCCATGGACCACTTCGAGGCTGTCTTCTTCGAGGCGCAAAGCATGGTCTCCGTGCACTTCGCCACTTCCGTCGGCGCTGGCGAGGGTCACGTGACCCCAAACCTCCTTCGAGGCGCCATCCCAACGCAGGCTGTCTCCGTGCACGACGCTTTCGTCATCGGCGACCCGCACCGCGCCTGCCAACCACCCCAGCGGCTCGTCCTCCATGACCACATCCCCGGATCGACACTCGAATTGAAGGTCTGAGCCCCTCCATTGGGTTGGGCCGTGAAACCGGTAGCGGTCGCTTTGACGAAACCAATGGAGGGAATCGCTGGTGAGGGAGTCTCCGTCGTGGAAGGCGCGGACTTGGCCTCCCAATTCGAGGATTTGTGCTTGGGCGCGGTACAGGCCCGTTTGGCTGAGGACGGTCCAGCCCTCGTCGACGATGGTCGCACCTTCCACGTAACGCGCCGTGCGGCTCCCCAGCATGTACCGCAACGACGGGGCCTGTAGCTGCGCGGATTCGTGCTGGAGCTCGACCTGGCCTCGTGCCAAAGCCCACTCTTCGTTGGGCTCGATGCGCACATATTCGGTGGTCATGGTGGTGGCGGGAGGCTGCCGCATGGTGATGTTGCTGAACACCTCCACAGACCCATCGTCAAACCGCCACGCGGAATCGCAGGTCAACACGGCGTCCTGGTGTCCCAATTTCACATGACCGATCAGTCGCTGGGCCTCGGTGATGGCGGGGTCGCGAAGGATTTGGTCGGCGGCGAGGATTTCCACGGTTTGGGCATGCCCGATTGCAACACTCCACAATCCAATGAAAGTCCAGAGCACCTTTTGCATCAGCCTTCCTCCTGCAATCGCTCCACGGTGTAAACGCCGGGCACGGCTTGGAGCTTGGTGATCAACTGGGACAAGTGGCCGGTGTCGGAGACAATCACGCGGGCTTGGCCCTCGAAAATGCCGTCGCGGGTCTCAAAGCTGATGGCGCGCATGTCCACCCGCATGTCGGCAGAGATCACGCTGGTGACGGCATTGACCAGTCCCACGTCGTCGATGCCACTGAAGCCAATGCCCACCTCAAATTGCGCGGCGGCCTTGCTGGCCCAATCGGCCTTCATGACCCGGTAGGCGTAACGCGAGAGGAGGTTGGTGGCGTTGGGGCAGTTCCGGCGGTGGATTTTGATGCCGCCACTCACCGTGATGAACCCAAACACGTCGTCCCCCGGAATCGGATTGCAGCACGCCGCAAGGCCGTAGTCGAGTTTTTGCTGGGCATCGCCAATGAGCAACACGTCGCCGGCCTCTTTTTTGAGGTCGGTGATGCTTGCGGCTTCCGCTTCCGTGGCGCGTGACTTGCGCGAGGGGAGGGGGTCAGCCCCGCGTTCCCATTCGAGCTTGCCTGACCGGAGGTTGAAGCCCCCAATGCGGTCCAAGTCGATGCGGCCGGTGGCGATGCGGTAATGCAACTCGTGCGGCGAATCGACCTTGAATTTGCGGAGCATGCCGCTGACGTTGTCGGCGCTCTGTTCCGCGCCGATGCGGCGGAACCACTTGCGGAGTTTGTCTTTGCCGTCGAGGGCTTGCTTGCGTTCCTCCTCTTTGAGGGCATGCCGAATCTTCGATCGCGCACTCGCCGTCACCACATACTGAAGCCAGTCTTCCTTGGGCGTTTGCTTGCGGGAGGTGATGATCTCGACCTGGTCGCCGCTGGTCAAGGGTTCGCTCAAAGGCACCAATTTGTGGTTCACCTTGGCGCCGATGCATTGCGACCCCACCTTGGTGTGGATGCGGAAGGCGAAGTCGAGGGAGGTGGATCCCACGGGCAAGGTGATCAGCTCGCCGTTGGGCGTGAAGACGTACACCTCGTCGGAGAACAGGTTGAGCTTGAACTCGTCGATGAAGCTCAGCGCGTCGGCTTCGCCGCCTTCCAAGATTTCCCGAATCTGACCCAGCCATGAGTCGATGTTGTCGCCTCCCTTGGCGGCCATGGCTTCGGCGCGCTCGGTGGGGCTGAGGGACGGGTCGCTTTCGAGCGAGCCGCCATCGGACTTGTAGCGCCAGTGCGCGGCGAGGCCCCGCTCGGCCATGTCGTCCATGCGGCGGCTTCGGATTTGGACTTCCACCCACTTGCCCGTCGGAGACATCACCGTGGTGTGGAGCGACTCGTAACCGTTCGCCTTGGGCAGGCTGATCCAATCCCGCAGGCGGTCGGGGTTGGGCTGGTAAAAGTCAGTGACCACGCTGTACGTCCGCCAAATGTCCGCCTTCTCGTTCGCCTCGTCCGTGTCCAGGATGATCCGAATCGCAAACACGTCGTACACCTCCTCGAAGCTGACCTTCTTGGTCTGCATCTTGTTCCAAATGCTGAACACGCTCTTGGGCCGCCCCATGATCTCGTAGTTCAGCCCCG
>CBFHRO010000105.1:0-4402 GCA_965658245.1 uncultured Flavobacteriales bacterium | reverse complement strand
CACGTGTTGAACATGAAGCGGTCGAGTTGGGCTTCGGGAAGGGGGTAGGTGCCTTCCTGCTCGATGGGGTTCTGCGTGGCGAGCACGAAGAAGGGGGCGGGCAGGGGGTAGCGCTGACCCGCAGCCGTGACGGCGCGTTCCTGCATGGCCTCCAGAAGGGCTGCCTGCGTCTTGGGGGGCGTCCGGTTGATCTCGTCGGCGAGGACGATGTTCGAGAACAACGGACCCTTCACAAACTTGAATTGGCGAGACTCATCCAGGATTTCTGAACCGACGATGTCGCTGGGCATCAAGTCCGGGGTGAACTGGATGCGGTTGAAGCTCAGGCCGAGGGCTTGGGCGACGGTGTTGACGAGGAGCGTTTTGGCCAGGCCAGGAACGCCCACAAGCAAAATGTGTCCGCCTGCAAAAATCGCGGTGGTGACCTCGCGGATCACCTCATCTTGACCCACGATGACCTTGCCGACTTCGGCGAGCAGGGCGTTGTGCTGGGAGCGGAGCGCGTCAAGCGCAGATTTGTCGTCGGAGAAGTTCGCCACAGTCAGGATGCTTGATTCAAGTTGCAGAAAGGATGAACCCCGAAGATAGCGCGCCCCGCTCGGACGGCCCTACCCGCGGGACAGGAATTGGGGGAGCTTGCGCAAGGGCTTGGCGAGCAGGGTGAACGGCGAGGGATGAAAGCCGTTCATGCGCCACGCCTTCCAGTCTTCGCGGTGAGCCCGAATGCGGTGCTTCCATGAGGCGTTGCTGACCCCACCCGCACGCATCAGGACGAGCGTCTCGGGCAGATATGCGAGCGACATGCCGTGCCGATGAATAAAGCGAAGCATGAGTTCGTAATCCGCAGCCGAGCGAAGTGCCAACGTGAAGAGGCCCCAGCGCGTGTAGCACCCTCGGCGCACAAACAGCGCCGGGTGGGGCGGCATCCAGCCGCGTCGGAAGGCGCCAGGCGTGAATTCACCGGCTTTCCAGCGGCGCGTGACCAGGCTGAGGTCGTCGGCCGCGACGTAGTGGAGATCTCCGTACACGGCTTCGGCGCCGGTTTCGCGGAACGTGGCGGCAACGCGTGCGAGGACGTCCGTCGAGGCGTACACGTCGTCGGCATTGAGGATGGCCACGACCTCGCCGGTGGCGGCTTGCACACCTTTGTTCATGGCGTCGTACAGGCCTTGGTCAGGCTCCGAGATGAGCGTCGAAATGCGGTCGCGAAACGGGGCGAGGGCGTCGAGGGTGCCGTCGGTGGATCCGCCGTCCACGACGATGTATTCGAGTTCAAAGGGCGCTTCCGCATCGGGGACCTGGTCAAGCACCGACTCCACGGCATCCTTCAGGGTGGATGCCGCGTTGTAGCACACGGTGATGACAGAGATGCGCATGAGGCCGGGGGTCAGTCGCGGTCTTCGGTGCCGTCTGCCGGCTTGTTGCCTGCAGAGGATCCGAGGGCGCCGGTGGCGTTGATGCTTTGCGTCAGCCAAGGCATGTCCATGGTGCAGGACTTGTAGGGTGCATCCACGCGAACGTACGTTTCTTCAATCCGCCGCCCAATCCACTTGGAAAGGGCCTCTTCGCGCAGCTCGGCCTCGACTTGCTGTTGGAAGAGGGCGTAGTCGTCGGTGGGGTTGGCGCGGTGGGCGGGGAAGCGCTCGTTGAGCTGAATCATGGCCCAGTAGGCTTGGTTGTCCTCGTCGAGAAGCTGCACAGGGGCGGAGACGCCGCCTTCGTCCAAGTCTTGCAGCAGGAAAAAGATGTTGGGGTCGAGTTCGTCCACCCCAAACCGCGTCCCCCCGTCCCGCGGGTTGACGACTTGGCCTTTTTGGTTGCGCGTTTCCTCGCGGGTGCTGTGCTGAAGCACCGCCGCTTCGAAAGGCAGGTCGCCGAGGGCGAGTTTGACAGACACCGAATCGATGCCGGCCTGCATTTGTTCCAAGGCCTTGGGGTCGAACGTGGGCTTCATCAAGACGTGGCAAGCGCTGTATTGCTCGCCGCGACGGTCGGTGACCCGCAAGAAGTGGTAGCCAAAGTCAGACTCGAACACGGGGGAGTAGCCACCGACTTCGGTCTCGTAGACGGCGCCTTCAAACTCAGGAACGAATTGGCCGCGGCCGATGTTTTGGTAGCACCCGCCCTTGTACTTCGATCCAGGATCCTCGCTGTAGCGCGTGGCGGCGAGCGTCATGCTCATCTTGCCGGTTTCGACGAGGATGCGAATCGAGTCGAGGGTGTTGCGGGTGCGCATCTTCTGCTTCTCGCCAACCTCAGGCTGCATCACAAGCTCGCTGTAGCTGAGCTCTTCGGGGATGAGCGGCAAGCTGTCCGTGGGGATGGCGTCAAAATAGGCCTGCACTTGGGCAGGGGTGGAGCGCACCGATTGGTCGATCTCGGCCTGCATCTTTTGGGCCAAAATCTGCTCGCGCACCGGCTCATTGAACTCCGCCTTCCACTCGGCCACGGACTTGCCGTACTCTGCTTCGAACGCCTCCACGGAGCCAAACATCTGCATGTAGTACGTCAGTCGGCGGTCGATCTCGCCGAGGACTTCGGCATCGGTGACCTCGAGGCTGTCGAGGCGCGCGTTGTGCAGAAGCAACTTCTCGAACAACACAGATTCGAGCAAGCCGCATTCGTTGTCGTCGGTGACGGTTCGGCCTTCGAGTCGGGCTTGCGTGACGCGTTCCTGGATGTCGCTTGCCAACACAATTTCGTCGCCGACCACGGCCACGATGCCGTCGAGGCGCTGGTAGGTCTCCCCGGGCTGAGCCCAACCGGACACACAAACCAGACATGCAATCAAAGCCAATACAAGTGGGTGCACCATGGGTCGAATTTAGGGGTGGCAGGCGTTCAGCCGAACGGGGAATGCAGGCAAGAACTCACAAATTTTCTCGTCGCAAATTCCCTTCCGCCCAGGCGCGCTGAAGCAAGGTGTCGCGCAGGGCTTCGCGAAGCTGTTGACGGCGCTTTTGGAGCAGGAGTTCGGTGATTTGGTCGCGGGCGACGTCAATCGGGGCGGTCTTGCCTTTCAGTCCGTGATCGAGGAAACGCACGAAATACACGCGGTCGTTTTCTTGGAATGCGAGGGGGGAGGTGCGCTGGATTTGGTCTTCCACGCGGTACAGGGACAGAGGGATTTCATCGACGAGGTCGCGCACAAACCACCACGCCTCGTGGTCCACATGGTGCACGGCGCCGCGCTCGATGCACCAGCGCTCCAACTCCGGAATGCTCACAGAATCCGCCGCGGCGAGCCACGCCATGATTTGGTCGGCCTCGTTGTCCCATTCGCGGGCTTCGCGGCGAGACCAGTTGGCACCGCGGGTTTGGGCGGCGATTTGGGGATCGGGGAGGTGGAGGTACAGCACCTGAACGGCGTGGTCGTGCAGGGTGAACAGCTCGGAATGCGCGTCGTAATAAGCCACGATGGCCTCCTCAGACACTTCTTCGTCGAGGCGGCTGGCGACGTACCGGTTTTCGTAGGTGTTGATGAGCAAGCTTTGGCGGTAGGCTTCCAAGGCCCTCTCAAGTTCAGGCAACTCGTTGCTCAATTGGGTCTTGGCCTCGTTCAGAAGCACCTGTTCGCGCATCCATCGGTCCAGGAACCGCTCGGCAAAGGCCGCGCTGTCCTCGAGGTTGAGGTCGTCGGGCACGTGATGGGCGAGGCTGTCCCAGGTCAAGACGGCACCGTAGGCCTTTGCGACCACGTCGTTGCCAAACCGCGCCTCGGCAGGTTGCACGCCGTCCCTGCAGCCCCCCAGCACGCTGAGAAGCAGCAAGGCTGCTGCCGTACGGGCATGCATCATTCGCGCACCAAGCTGTAGAGCGCCTCGCGGTTGATGTTGTGGGGGTATTTCCGCTGCAGTTCCATGATCCACTCCTGCTCGAGGTGGTCTTGGTACGCCGCGATGGCCGCCCCGCGACATTCTTCGAGGGCCTTCGGCGTGGGGGCCATGTCTTCCTTGACGTGGACCAAGATGATTTGGTCTCCGCCCTCGGTGGTTTCCAATATCACCAGCCCGTGCTTGTCGGCCACCAACGAACCGTCGCGCAACGCCGCAAAGGCGCGGTCGGCAAATGCGTTGTCACCTTCCACAAACTTTCCGGTTTCGTTGCGAAGGGCGAGGGGGCGCTCGGCGATGAGCTCCCTGCGAAGGCCTTCGACGTCGCCTGTTTTGCGCAGTTCTTTGCGGACCTTCTTGGCAATCTTGGCGTCCTCACACGTGTGAATGCCTGCGTCGAGACGGGCGGGCCACATGAAATCTTCGCGGTTGCGGCTGTGGTAATCGGCCAACCCTGCAGAGTCTTTGACTGCGCGGCTCCACACTTTTTGGTCGGTCAATTCAAAGAGCAAAATCCCGTCGTGGTATTCCTCCATCAACAGGCGGTAATCGTCGTGCTTGGCTTCAAG
>CBFHRO010000104.1:0-4420 GCA_965658245.1 uncultured Flavobacteriales bacterium | reverse complement strand
TTTCACGTGGATGGTGACGACCTGCGGGCCCTCACGACCAACGCAGATTATTCTCGCGGAGGACGTGAAAACAACATTCGCCGCGCACAACTGCTTGCCCAATACCTCCAGTCGAAAGGCCAAACCGTCGTCGTCAGCCTCGTGGCGCCCTACCGCGACATCCGAGAGGAATTGAAGACCACCGCAGACGTGACCGAGATCTACGTGCACACCACGGAAACCCGCGGCCGGGAAGAAAAGCACGCCTCGGACTACGAACCGCCCTTGCACGACTTCATCGACATCGACACCACGGGCAAATCCGTGGAGGAAAGCCTGCAAGAGGTCCTCGCCGCGCTCTAAGCACCTCCATCCTCCATGAGATTCAATCCCCCACTATACTTGTAGGATTATGGACGCAAAGCAATCTCGCATCCGACACATCGCCAAAACCGCCACTTGGCGTGTCATCGGCACGGTGGACACCTTTTTGGTGAGCTGGTGGGTCTCAGGCGACCCTTTTGTGGGTTTTGAGATTGGGCTGTTTGAACTCATCACCAAGACCCTGCTTTATTACTTTCACGAACGTGCGTGGTTCCGCTTTGGACGCCTCGGACGTGAAGACCAAACCGACGACACGAACGCGACCGCCCCAGACTCATGAGCGACTCGAACTACAACCTCGATCATTTGACGGAACTCGAAGCCGAGTCCATCTATGTGCTGCGTGAAGTCGCGGCCCAATTCGACCGACCTGCGATCCTCTTTTCAGGCGGCAAAGACAGCATTGTGGTGACGCACCTTGCGGCCAAGGCCTTTGCGCCGGGTCGCATCCCGATGCCGCTTGTTCACATCGACACGGGCCACAACTTCCCCGAAACCCTCGAATTCCGAGACAACCTCGTCGAGCGCCTCGGTGCCCGTCTCATCGTCGGCAGCGTCCAAGCAACCATCGATTCCGGCAAAGTCCAGGAGGAAACCGGCGCCAACGCGAGCCGCAACCGCCTCCAAACGACGACCCTCATCGACACCATCGAAGAACACCAGTTCGACGCGTGCATCGGGGGCGCCCGACGCGACGAGGAAAAGGCCCGCGCCAAGGAACGCTTCTTCTCCCACCGTGACGACTTCAGCCAGTGGGATCCCAAGAACCAGCGCCCCGAGCTTTGGAACCTCTTCAACGGCATGCACGCGCCCGGCGAGCACTTCCGCGTCTTCCCGCTCAACAACTGGACGGAGCTCGACGTGTGGAACTACATCCTCCGCGAGAACATCGCCCTGCCGTCGCTCTACTACGCGCACGACCGCGTGTGCATCCGCCGCGCAGGCCAAATCCTCGCCCACTCCGACTACCTCAACCTCCGCGAAGGTGAAACGCCCGAGATGATGCATGTTCGGTTCCGGACGCTCGGCGACCTCACGATCACCGGCGCCTTTGAAAGCGATGCCGACACGATCGAAAAAATCATCGATGAAGTCGCAGCCACCCGAATCACGGAACGCGGCGGACGCATGGACGACAAGCGCAGCGAAAGCGCGATGGAGGACCGCAAAAAAGAAGGGTATTTCTAACCAGTGACGTTTTAGTGACGTTGAACACGCGAAGGCACGAAGCAATGGCAGCAGCAACCACCCCCGACCACAACGGCCTCCTCCGATTCACCACGGCAGGCAGCGTCGACGATGGCAAAAGCACCCTCATCGGGCGCTTGTTGTACGACAGCAAAAGCATTTTTGAGGACCAGCTTGAAGCGGTGGAATCCGCCTCCAGCCAAAAAGGCATCGACGGCACCGACCTCAGCCTCCTCACCGACGGCCTCAAGGCCGAGCGCGAACAGGGCATCACCATCGACGTGGCGTACCGCTACTTCGCCACGCCCAAGCGCAAGTTCATCATTGCCGACACCCCAGGTCACATCCAGTACACCCGGAACATGGTGACCGGCGCCTCCACCGCCGACCTCGCGATCATCCTCATCGACGCACGTCACGGCCTCCTCGAACAAACCCACCGCCACAGCTTCATCGCCTCCCTCTTGGGCCTCCGCCACGTGGTGGTCTGCGTGAACAAGATGGACCTGGTGGGCTACAGCGAAGACCGGTTCAATGAAATCGTCGCGGCGTACAAGGACTTCTCCTCTCGCCTCGACATCACCGACATCAAGTTCATCCCGATCAGCGCGCTCCACGGAGACAACGTGGTCGACCGTTCGGACAAGACGCCGTGGTACGGCGGAGGCACCCTCCTTCACCACCTCGAAACGGTGCACGTCGGCGCGGACCGCAACCTCCAGGATTGCCGGTTCCCCGTCCAGTACGTCATCCGACCCCAAACCGACGCCCACCGCGACTTCCGCGGCTACGCCGGGCGCATCGCCTCAGGCGTTTGGAAACCCGGCGACAAGGTGGTGGCGCTGCCCAGTGGCAAAGAGAGCACCATCGATCAAATCCTCGTGGGCGATACCCCCCTAGACAAGGCCTTCCCGCCTTTGAGCGTCACCATGACCCTCACAGACGACATCGACCTCAGCCGAGGCGACATGCTCGTTCGCGCCAACAATCAGCCCGAGAGCACCCAAGCCCTTGATGCGCGCCTTTGCTGGCTCAGTGAAGCCCCACTCAACCCCGCCACGCGCTACGTCCTGCGTCACACCACACGCGACGTCCAGGCGAAGATCACCGAGGTCCTGTACCGCATCGACATCAACACCCTCCACCGCGTGGAGGACGACGTCACCATCGGTGTCAACGACATGGCCCGCGTCCGCATCAAAACGGCTTCGCCCCTTCTCACGGACGGCTACAAGGACAACCGCAGCACCGGCTCATTCATCCTCGTTGACCCCTCCACCCACCTCACTGTCGCGGCGGGGGTGGTGGGGTAAAGTTGCGACGTCCCTCATTGTCCAGCCTGAATCGCGAAACAGACGCGAGCAGACCGCCGACAAAAAAGAGCATCGTAGAACTTGCACTCATGGGCGCCGTAAGCCAGCCCTCCACGGTGAAGGAAAAGACAAAGGGGAGCAACCCCACCAAGAGAACATTGCGCTGGGTCAACCCCAGTCGGGCAAGCAACGTGATGAAAAGAATCAGCGTCGCGGGGATGCCGTAATTCATGGCAAAGGCCAGCCAACTGTTGTGGCTCAGCCCTTGGTGGTTTTGCATGGCGAAGAAAGAGTAATTCTCTCTGAAGTAGCGTTCTTCAGCTCCCCCTCCCGCACCGAGCCAAGGGCGCAACTTGACTTGGTCTGCCGCATGCTCCCAGGCCAACAGTCGCCCCCCCCCAGCCTCCAAACTTTCTTGTCGAACCACTTGTGCGGGCAAAAATTCAAGCAACGCATCCGTCGACACGGCGGTCAACGCAAGGATGCCCGCGCCCCCGAGAAGGATTCTCGTCATTTGGGCGAAAAACGTGGGCCGCACCCCTTGCAGCAGCCAGCCGGCGACGGAAAAAAGGGCGGCCAGGAGAGCACCTCGCGTTCCACTCCAGAAATAGAATGCCGCGGTGGCCAACAGCAAAGTCAGCACACGCGGGTTCTTGTGGTTGTTCGAAGCCACCAAACCCAGCACAAACACCCCCAACCACCAATGGCTGAATTCGTTGGGGTTGCCAAAAACTCCGCGAAACCGTCCATTCAGGTGACTCAAGTCGTAGGCTGCATAACGACATGCCACGGACACCGTCACAACCACAAGCCCCACGTGCGCCAAGGTCGACAGGCGGCGAGAAGTCTCTTCTCGAGTCTTGGCGCGTCCCAAGACCAACATGGCCGTCCACATGGAAGAAAGCAGCACCGTTTCTTCAAGGCCCTCCGCGACGTGTTGGGAAAGCACGGCTGGAATGCCGGTACACAGGGCGATTACCGTGACAAAGCCCATGGCGTTTCGTCGATCCCCCACCGTTCCTTCTTTGAATGTTCGCAGGAACTCCCAAAACATCAAGGCCGCATAAAACAACCGCAGCATTTTCCAGTACTGAAGCCCCCCTGCACGAGAACTCGCGAGGGCGCAGGCCACAATGAACACCGCCACCACCGCTTCACGCCAACTGCTCCAGCGCTTCCAGAGGATCAACATCCCCAATGACAACACAGCGCCAACGACGAGATTTGGGACAAATACAATGCCTGCGAACAAGGCAGATTGCATCACCGCGAATCGAAAATCCAGCGGCAACGTCGACAAATCAAGCGAAATGCCTGACGACGCTGGGGTCTCAGCAGGAGATGAAATCGACTCGCTCACGCCGCAAAATACGTCGCCATCTGACCGCTTTCCTCCGCGAATTCAGCGGCCCTGAATCCCATGGAGAATTACCCCACCAACGGGTACGCCGAGAATTTCTCCCGAACGGCATCGCCGACGCGCTGAATGACCGACACGTCTTCGGGCGATTGAAGCACAGCGTCCATCCACTCAACGAGCTCGACCATGTCGGATT
>CBFHRO010000103.1:0-4481 GCA_965658245.1 uncultured Flavobacteriales bacterium | reverse complement strand
AGCACTGAGCCTACTTACATCGCGGGTGACTTTGAGTGCTTTGCTTCTGCCATTGCTTCTGACGGAACAGGCATTTGCACACTCTTTGATTCGGACGACGTGAACTTTGAGTTCGTGTCCACTCCGGGCTTGTTGTACTACGTGTACGTGGGCGCCCAAGACTCCGATGGCAACCCTGCCACAGACGACAACGGTGCGTTTGACCTTGACTTCACATGTGTTCCTGTTGTGGAAGGTTGTTTGGACGTTGTGGCGTGCAACTACAACCCTGACGCCAACGTGGACGATGGTTCTTGCGACATTTGGAGCTGTGTGTGCCCAGATGAAACGGGCACGCCCGTCCAGTTCTACATGAACGACTCCTTTGGTGACGGATGGAACGGATCAGAGTACACTGTGACCAACCTTGCTGGCGACGTGATCGCGACAGGTTCACTCGATGACGCTGCCTTTGCTGTGGACAACGACAACTACACGGGACCAGAATACGGTTACGATCTCTTCTGCTTGGCCCCTGGTTGCTACAACGTCGCTGTGACTGACGGGGATTGGCCCTCTGAAGTGTCGTGGCAGGTGTTGACCGAGGACGGCAGCGTGCTGACTTCTGGTGGACCCACGGACGGCATCACGATTTCTGTTGGAGGCGCAGTTTGTGGTTGTACTGATGGCGACACGCCTGCGTGTAACTACGATCCAACCGCCACAGATGACGACGGCACTTGCGAGTACGAGACGTGCGGTGGTTGCACCGACACGACGGCTTGCAACTATGACGCCGAAGCCATCTTGGACGATGGTTCTTGCTGCTACGACAACTGTGTCACCATCAACATGAACGACAGCTTCGGTGATGGTTGGAACGGTGCGATCTACATCCTCACGAGTGTGGACGGCACTGAAATCGGCACCGGAACAATTGCCGCAGGTTCGTCAGCTTCTGACACCTACTGCTTGGCTGCAGGATGCTACAGCATTGAAGTGACGGAAGGGTCATGGCCTGGTGAAATCAGCTGGAACGTCGTGGGAGCCTTCGCAGGCCTCGTGAGCGGTGGAGCGGCTGAATCCGTGACGTTCAACGTTGGATCGGGCGACCAGTGTGTTGTGGGTTGCGACATCGCGTGTGCTTGCAACTACAACCCAGACACGAACATTCCTGACTTGTCAACGTGTGTGTTCGATGGCTGTGCCGGTTGCACTTACCCCGATGCTGAGAACTACGACGAGACTGCAGTCACGGACGATGGTTCTTGCAGCTTCGACATTGCCAACCCATGTCCAGCGGATTTGAACGGAGACGGCTCGGTCTCTACGGCTGACTTGCTCGAGTTCTTGACCGCGTTCGGTCAGGTTTGCTAATTGAATTGACTTGAAAAAGGAAAGGCCCGGCGAAAGCCGGGCCTTTTTGTTTCTTTGAACCTATGAATTCGATTCTCATCACGGGAGCGGGCAGCGGCATTGGGGCTGCCACAGCAAGAGCGTTGGCAGAGCGAAAGGGCATTCGATTGATCCTGATGGGAAGAAGGGTGCAACCTCTTCAGGAGGTATTGGCGGGCCTGCCGGCGCCTGCAAATCACGTGGCAGTGTCCATGGATGTGTCGGATGCAGAGGCGATGCAAATTTGGCTCCAGAGTCCGGAGGCGGGTTTGAAGGCACACCCATTGGTGGGCGTGTTTGCCAATGCTGGCGTTGGAGGGCCCAATGCATTTGGGGTGGACGACCGATGGGAAGAGATCATTCGAATCAACTTGACAGGGACCTACAACACGTTGATGTGTTGCAAGCCTTATTTGGACCGAGCGGGGGGTGTCACACATGCAGTGGTGACGAGCAGCGTGTTGGCGCGTTTTGGGGTGCCAGGGCAGTCTGCCTACGTCACGAGCAAAACGGGATTGTTGGGCTTGGTGAGGTCTTTGGCAGTGGAGTGGTCGCCGAGGGGGATCATGGTCAACGCCATTTGTCCTGGGTGGGTCGACACAGAAATGGCCCAAAACAGCATTCAATCGATGGCTGACGCACAAGGCATCTCGTATGAGGCATCCAAAGCCCAGCAAGAGGACATCCTGCCCGCAGGAAGAATCAGCACGCCGGAGGAGATTGCACAGTGGGTGAGTTTCTTGTTTTCAGGGTTGGGTGAAGGAGAATCGGGGCCGCGGGTGGAGACGTTGACAGGTCAGGCCTTGGATGTCAACAGCGGCTCTTGGATGGGGTGAACCCGAGGAGCGTGAGGGCTACCTTTGCTTTATGAGGCACAACTTGAGTGACGTCAGCGCGTTGATACGCGACCGCAGGTCCATGGCACCCGAACGGTTTTCAGCGCGAAAAGTTCATCGCGATGTCGTGGAAGAGGTGTTGCGTGCAGGGACGTGGGCAGCCACACATGGCATGACTCAACCTTGGCGGTTCACCGTGTTTGAGGGCGATGGATTGGACGTCTTGCGTGAAGGGTTGCCGGCCTGGTACAAAGCGCTTGTTGACGAAGAAGCGGTGGTGGAGCGGAAGCTCGAAAAGTTGCGTCATCGCTTGGATTCGTGCAATTGTGTGATTGGCATTGGCATGGTGCCGGACGCCAACGAACGGATCTCACAACAAGATGAAGAGTGGGCTGTGGCGTGCGCGGTTCAAAACATGCATCTCATGTGCACAGCCTACGGCCTGGGAGCCAAATGGACCACGCCCAAGTTCATGGGGCTTCCCGATGTCAAGGCCGCACTCGGCCTTCCAGAAGAGGGCAAGGTGATGGGGTTGATGTACGTGGGCTACCCCGAAGGGGAATGGCCAGACTCGCATCGATGGCCGCTGGAGTTTGTGGCACGTTGGAATGACGGAACGACGGACATGGCTCCGCACGAGAGAAAGCCTTCGGTGTAACGCATGCGTTGGGTCAATCACCATACCCATCCGGGTGACACGCGGTACCATGTTTTTGTGTTTCAAGAGGCGCAGTATGCGAGTCGCTTTGAGGAACGTTGCACGCAAGAGGACATTCCTTTTGAGAAACACGAAGAAGGCGGCGAGGTGATGTTTGGGATTGCCAAAACGCATTTCTCGAAAGCGTTGCGCGCAAACCACCTGGTGTATGCCGAGTTTCGAACGCATTTCATTCCCAGTCGAAGCTGGCGATGGGGGCTGTTGGTGTTCACGGCCACCGTGGTCGGTCTGGCGCTCATGGGGTGGTTGACGTCCACCACGGCGCATGGACAAGTGGAGGCAGGACTGCCCTGGGAACTGGATGTTGTGGCACGGGCGCACATTCCGTCCAATGCCTTGGGCATGCAGCCTACATCCGTGGTGGGCAATGGGGTGGATGCGGAGTGGATTCCTCGGTTTGGATCGGAAATGGGACTGCGCATTCACCGTCGCTTGAAAGAGGGATGGACCTTGGGGGGCGGTGTGGAGTGGGTGCGACGGGAGCACGGCCTCGTCGTGCGGTACGGCAACGACACCCTCGGCGTGGCAACGTCCGACACGCTGCCGCAAATGAGAAGCTTGGCCTATCGTCTGCCCTTGCTTGCCGGCATCCGAATTCCGCTCGGTTACCGGGACATGGAGATTCAGGCCAGTGGCGGCCTTGGGGTGGAATGGAAGACGAGTGAAACGGTGGTCAGTCAATTGGTCCAGGGGCCAGGTGCGGATCATGTGGTGCAAGCCTATCAGGGGCGGACGCGTTTCATCACCGTGCCGGTCATGGCTGAGGTGGGGCTGCAGAGGCGTGCCAAAGAGGGGAAGCCAGGGTGGTACGTGGGGTGGTTTTGGTCGAGTCCCTTGGGCCGAGATGCGTGGGCCGAGAACACATGGACGTCGGGATCCCTTTCTGGATTGGCGAGAAATTATTTGAACCTCGTGGTGACCGGGCTCGATGTTCGGATTGTCTTGCCCGAATAGGGGCAACAAAAAAGCCCGCCGAAGCGGGCTTTTTTCATTTCAGTTTCATGGTTCAATTGGCGTCTGCCACGAGGTTGAATCCCACGGTGAAGTTGTCGTGGATGAGGTTGTCTCCAAGGTCGTCGAAGAACGAGCCTGAGCCGTATTTGACGTCAAATTGAGAGCGATCCAACACGGCCGACCCTTCGATGGAGAGCATGCCATCGACGTTGGTCAACTTCGCATCGAACGTCACGCTCTTGGTGATGCCTCTGATTGTGAAATCGCCGGTCACGGTGTGGGTGGCGTCTGTTTTGGCGTTGGTCAACGGCTCGATGTTCCGCAGGGTGAAGGCGCTGGTTTTGTGCTCAGAAACGTTAAAGAAGTCATCGCTGTTGAGGTGGCCCACAAGCTTGTCGCCCCATTCGCCTTCCAAATCTGTGCAAGCGATGGTTTCCATGTTGGCAATGATGTTGGCAGCGACGAGCTTGCCGTCTGTCAAAGAGAGATAGCCGTTGGCCACATCAACGGTTCCCATGTGTTCGCCGGTCACCTTGGTGGCATGCCACGTGATGGTGGATGCAGAGGCGTCCACCTTGTAGCGTGTGGTGCCTTCTTCA
>CBFHRO010000102.1:0-4558 GCA_965658245.1 uncultured Flavobacteriales bacterium | reverse complement strand
GCTGTTCATGATGCTTGGCATCTACCTCTTGCCCGGCATGTGGGGCGCCCCGGTCAACCTCATCAGCGGCTTCCCTCCTCCCACTTTCTACAGCGAGTGGAAGCAAGGAGGACATGGCGCAGGCGATTCCGGTCACGGCGGACACGTCGAAGCACGTTTTGACGACTACGACGCGGGGCTGGCCGCAGCCAAAGCAGAAGGCAAACCCATGCTCCTCGACTTTACCGGCTGGGCCTGTGTGAACTGCCGCAAGATGGAAGAACAGGTGTGGTCCAACCCTGAGGTCGCACGTTTGCTGACTGAAGAGGTGGTCCTCGTGTCACTCTATGTGGACGACCGAAAGGCCCTCCCTGAATCGGAACATCGGGTGGAACAATACGGGGGCAAGGATTTCCGCATCAAGACCATTGGCAACAAATGGTCCTATCTCCAAGCATCTCGGTTTGACCGCAACGCCCAGCCCTTCTATGTCATGATTGACCACGACGGCGACCACATCGGCGGCAGCGCAGGGTACGATCCCGATGCAGACCTCTTCATCGACTTCTTGGAAGACGGATTGGCCCAATTCAACCGTTGATTGCGGAGGGCCAAGCGCAAATTGCCCATCCTTTAGGAAGGCATGGCGCAGAGTTTTGGCCCATGAACACCATCTTTGAACGAATGAAACTCCGGGACCATTTTGAGGAAGGCGCCAAGTTGGCCGACGCCGTCTTGCGCGACGACGCCTTCCTCGGGGCGATGGAACGCGGAGCACAACTCTTGATCGATGCCCTTGGGTCCGGTCACAAAATCTTGTCCTGCGGCAACGGCGGTTCCATGTGCGATGCCATGCACTTTGCAGAGGAATTGAGTGGCCGGTACCGCGACGACCGAAAACCCTTCGCAGCGCTTTCCTTGTCCGACCCTTCGGCCATGACCTGCATCGGAAATGACTATGGTTTCGAACATGTCTTTGCCCGTCAAACGCAGGCGTTGGGACAATCTGGAGATGTGCTCCTCGCCATCAGCACAAGCGGCAACTCAGCCAACGTCCTGGCGGCAGCAACCCAAGCCAAGGAACTGGGCATGGGGGTGCTTGCCTTGACCGGCAACGATGGCGGCGCGCTCGCACGCTTGGCTGACGTGGAAGTTCGCGTCCCCTGGTCCGGGTACGCAGACCGCATCCAGGAGGTCCACATTCGATGCATTCACGCATGGATCCATGCCGTGGAGCAACAATTGATCTGATTTCATGGTGGTACACACGTG
Organism: uncultured Flavobacteriales bacterium; assembly: GCA_965658245.1. GTDB lineage: Bacteria > Bacteroidota > Bacteroidia > Flavobacteriales_D > Sanyastnellaceae > UBA11663. Next base: position 3,307 of record CBFHRO010000102.1, on the reverse strand, counting down.
GGGCTTCGTGCAATCGAGGCCTGACTCACCATGGGTCAAAGTGGAGTTGCGTGCCGAACCCGGCGCGGTGATTCGCGTATCCGGGATCCCCTATGCGGCGGCACTGTCCAGCCTTGCACGCATCCGATCCGCCTTGCAAAGCATGAACGTTCGGTGGCCGGGGAAAGCCCTGACCCTCCACGTTCATCCTGCCATACGCGCCAACGAGATCAACGAATTGGACGTCCCTGTGGCCCTTGCGCTCCTCGCCATCCAGAAGCACATGGGCCCCCAGTTGCTGGCAAACCTTGTGTCCACTGGGATGCTGGGATTGGATGGAGAGGCCCGCCTCGCCAAGGCGAAACCCGGTCATGGGCTTCGCCTCCCTCCACCCCCCGAAAGCATCGTCAGGGCCTTGGGTCCGCCTTCCTCCTTTCACACGCAGACCCAAGTTCCAGTGCAAGAGGGGCGGCACCTTTCAGAGATGCTCGGCTTGCTGAAACGTCCGCCACCACAACCGATCTCCTCCAAGGATTTGGCCGCCCACGCAGAAGATGACGGCTGGACCCACATCCAAGGAGAAGGAAAGGCCAAAACTTGGCTCTGCATCGGGGCCAAATTCAAATTGCACACCATGCTCGTGGGTCCCCCTGGCGTGGGAAAATCGACACTTGCCCGTGCCGCGCACGCATTGCTTCCACCGGGCAAATGTGTGCCCACACCTTTTCTCGCGCCACATCCCGCAGGAGGCGTAGGGGGATTGCTGGGATCTTGGCGAAGGGGGGAGGCCCTGCCGGGTGCGTGGGCCTTGGCAGACCAAGGCTTGCTTTTTTTGGATGAGTTCTCGGAGTGGTCTAGGCCTGCGCGAGAGTCGTTGCGACACATCATGGACACGGGGACACTTCACTTGCACCGGGCTGAAGGCTCCGCCCATTGGACTTCCAATCCCTGGATTGTGGCTGCCATGAATTTGTGCTCGTGTGGACACCATCCCGAACGGTGCGCTTGCGACCCCGCGGAAAGACGTCGCCACAGGCGCAAAGTCAGTGCACCTCTGCTGGAGCGATTTCCCATCCAATTGGACGTGGGGGGAAATGACACTTCGGAATGCCCCAAATCCTGGGAAGCTTGCCAGGCTTGGGTCCATGATGCGCATCTCCCTCCACAGACATGGGCCAACGGGGCAGAAGAACTGGCCAAGACCATGGGGCAGCACGCCATGACCAGCAAGCGGTTGCAACGCCACCTTCACACGTTGGCCGAGGCCCACGCCCATTGGGTCAACCGCACAACCGTCCTGTCAGACGACGTCGAGGCGGCCTTCGATGTCTTGTGGATGAACCGCTCAGGGTGGTGGAGTCCACCCTGAGCCGCCGTCGTATTTTCGTCCCATGGCCACCGTTCTTTCCGCCCGCGGGCACGCTCCAGTTCTCGACGCCACTGTTTGGCTTGCGCCCAACGCAACGGTCGTCGGAGAGGTCCACATGGGTGCCGAGAGCACAGTGTGGTTTTCTGCGGTCGTAAGAGGCGACGTGGCACGCATTGACATCGGCCGCCGGGTAAACATCCAGGATGGCGCCGTCATCCATGGCACGTTTGGGCAAAGCGAGACGGTGTTGGAAGACGATGTCAGCGTCGGACACAACGCCATCGTGCATGGCGCCCATGTCAAACAAGGCGCCTTGATCGGCATGGGGTCGGTGGTCATGGACCATGTGACTGTGGGCGAAGGCGCCGTGGTGGCTGCGGGTGCGGTGGTCTTGGCAGGAACGACGATTGAAGACGGAGAACTTTGGGCAGGGGTGCCGGCAAAAAGTCGTGGCCAAGTCAGCGATTCCCTTCGAGAACACCTCAGCCAAACCGCCGCACGGTACGTTGAATATGCCGGCTGGTTTCAGGACGAAGGCGCGCCGGGGAAATGATCTCCGAGCGTGTCAAAGGACCTCGGGCCAAGGTGCCTCAATGAGGTCGACAGACGTCCCCAGGATGTGTGCCGCACCGTCTGCAAAGGATTGGGTCCAATCGGTGACCTCAAATTGCCTGGTTGGTGCCTTGGAAGACGACAGCGCTTGTCGCGCGTCCAACACGGACGCCACGCGTTCCGCCACAATCCCAGGGGCATCCAACACCACCACCCTCCGAGGCAAAAGGGCACAGATGTCATCCATCACCAAAGGGTAATGGGTGCATGCGAGCAGCAAGGCGTCTTTGTCCGCCGCCCATCCATCGGCGAAGTAGGCCTCAACCACCGCGCTTGAGATGGTGCCATTGTGAAACCCCTCTTCAATGGCACTCGCCAACAAGGGTGTGGCCCGTGAGGTCACCGTCAACCCTTGGGCGGAGAGGAGTCGCTCGTACAAACCACTCTGGACCGTGGCACGTGTGCCGATCAACGCCAATTCGCCATGGGGATGGTGCAATGCGGCCCAATCCACCACGGGTTGCACCACGTCGATGACAGGGATGTCTGGACCCACAAGGTCTCGCACTTCGTCCAAGGCGTTGCTCGACGCCGAATTGCAAGCCACCACCAACGCTTTGCAGCCGCGGTCCAGCAGCCGCTGGGCGATGCCCACTGCGTAGGCTTTCAAGCGCTCAGGGCTCTTGTCTCCGTAGGGCATGTGGGCCGTATCTCCCACATAGCACAACGACTCCATGGGGAGTCGTTGCAACAGGGCCTTGGCGATGGTCAAACCGCCAATGCCCGAATCAAACATGCCGATGGGCGCGTCGTTGCTCATGGCATCCGCAAGGCTGCTTACATGCCGAGCTTGGTCTTCACCAAGTCCGTCACATCCTCGCCCCCGTTGTACAATGTCACACCGGTGCTCGTGTCGAAGATGTAGGTGAAACCTTGCTCCTTGCCCACGGCCTCAATGGCGTTGCGCACGCGTTCAATCATGGGGGCGAGCAACTGCTGCTCCATTTGGGCAAGGTCATTTTGGATCGTCATCCCAAACTCTTGCAAGCCCGCATCGAGCTGCTGGAGTTCGCGTTCTTTCTGCTGACGGATGGCATCTGGCCACGTGGCCGCTTTGGCCTGGTAATCCGCAAACTTGGTTTCAAGCTCCGATTGCATGCGCGACACCTCGGATTCGTATTCCGCAGCGGCGGCCTCGATGGACGTTTGGGCATCGGCGCGCTCCGGAAGCGTCAACAGGATGTCTTGGGCGTCGAGGTGGCCAAATTTTTGGGCGACGGCCTCAAACGTGCCGAGACATGCCACAAGGGCGAGGAGGAGAATGTGTTTCATGAAATTCTTGTTCTGTCAAAGGTCTTGCGGAAAGCCGCACACAGGCAGGCTCCCTTAGGGTTTTATTCAATTCTT
>CBFHRO010000101.1:0-4641 GCA_965658245.1 uncultured Flavobacteriales bacterium | reverse complement strand
CCGCCCGTTCCTTGTAACTCTTTGCCCAATGCTGGACGCGGCGCGGGGAAATGAGCTGCATGGTTTGGTCTTCGTTCAGCTTCCGCCGAATGCCATCGATCCACCCAAAACAAATCAACTCGTCCAACACCGCCCAACGATCCAAGTACTTCTCGGGAACCGACTTTATGAAGGTCACGAGCCACACACTTTCCTCCTGGCCATGGTGCGCCATCAACCACGCCCTCAGCTCCTCCTCCGATTGCACGGCAACTTGATCGAATTTTTCGGTGGCGACCATGGACAACCAACAAGTGGTTCTCTCGGTTGTTCCCACGGACAACCACACCCCTACTTTTGCTCCATGATTCGCCCATTCATCCTCCTTCTCGGCTTGCTTGCTCTCTTCACATCGCATGCCCAAACGTGGACCTCGTTCGCGCCCGTGCCCAACGGCTTTGTGAGTGACCACAGCTTTGGGTTTGCCCTTGAAGGCTCGGGCTACCTCGTGGCAGGCCAAACCCCGAATGGATTCAGCGACAACGTCTACAAGTACGACCCCACCGGCGACTCATGGTCCACCCTCCCTGACTTTCCTGGCGCCGAACGTGGCTACACGATTGGCGACACGTGGAATGGCGAAGCGTGGATGGGCTTTGGGCTTGGCAACGACGGACCGTTGAACGACCTCTGGAAATTCGACCCCGCGACCGAAACATGGACGGAAATGGCTTCTTGTCCTTGCGAGCCGCGCTATCACCCCGCGTTTGTGGCCATGGATGGGCACATCTACATGGGGCTCGGCTCAAGCCTTTCAGGCGACCTTGGCGATTGGTGGGACTACGACATGGCCACCGACTCCTGGAGCCAAAAGCCCGACCTCCCCGCCTCCCCCCGTCACCACCCTTACCAATTTGGCATCGACGGCATCGTCTACACAGGGTTTGGGCACAGCGGCGAGGACATCTTCAACACGTGGTACGCCTACGACCCCAGCACGGAAACCTGGTCGGAGTTGGCGGAGCTTCCCGCCGAAGGGCGCGTGGCGGGCACGCAGTTTTCCCACAACGGCCTCGGCTTCGCGTTGAGCGGCGACGGAGAAACGCACAGCTCGATGGAGGAAGGTGAATTTTGGGCCTACGACCCTGTCACCGATGTCTGGTCCGAGTGGCCTGCTCACCCCGGATGGTCCCGTTGGGCACCCGCCTCTTTTGTGATTGACGACGTCGTGTACTTCATGCAGGGAACCACGGCAGACCCCAATTCCGACCTGTACGTCGCTGCGAATTACAAATTTGACCTTGTGCCCAACGCTGTCAACGACGTGGCGGTGGAGGGCTTCCTCGGATCGCTCGACGGCTGCGGGGAAGGCAACGCGCCCATTGTGGCCGAAATCCGAAACCTCGGTGCGCCCGGCTCCCTCAGCTTGACGTTGTCCATGGTCGTGGACGGCACCACGGTCCTGTCTCAGCCCTGGAGCGGCACTTTGGCCAGCTATGAGACCACCGGCGTGGTGTTGGGCAGCTACGACACCTCCGGATTGGACGCTTTCGAACTCGTCATTTCGGAGCCAGACGAAAATGCCAACAACAACAGCCTCACGGTGGAAGCCGTTGAGCTTCCAGAGGCCTATCTCACGTGTGTGGTCAACCTCACCACAGACGCTTGGGGAGATGAAACAGGATGGCGCATTGAAGACAGCCAAGGCAACGAAATCGCGGGCGCACCTGCGGGTTCCTATGCCTCGAACCAGACCTACACCATCGACGTCACCCTTCCCGCCGAGGGATGTTATGAAGTGATTCTGACCGACACCTACGGCGACGGGATGGTGGGCAACTGGGGGTCAGGTCCCGGCTCTTTCACCCTCACCACCTATGAAATCCCCGACAACCCCTTCACCGACTTCGACGTGTTTGAGCACGGCGGAGGGTTTGAATTTTCGGAGTTGCGACAACCTTTCCGCGCCGTCCAGCCCGAGGCCAGCCACACCCAAGATTTTGCGTCACCGGCCATCGCCCGTGCGTTCCCCAACCCTGTCCGTGACGTGCTGACCATTGACTGGCAAGGCAGTCTGGGTGCAGGACAACTCGACGTCTTCACTGCCCAGGGGAAGCCGGTGGCGTCCCACACCATCGCAGTCCAGTCGCGCCTTCTTCTTTCAACACTCCACTGGGCCCAAGGCGTTTACATCGTGCGCCTTCAAAGCGATTCAGGAACCCAAACCTGGAATGTCTTGAAGCCATGACCTACTTTCGGGTGAACCCTCACCGAACATCATGAAAAAGAACATGGGCACCATAGACCGCATCATCCGCTTTGCGCTTGCGGCGATCTTTCTCTACCTCTATTACGTGAGTTACTCGATGTACAGCGAGGTGAGTTCCGATGTCTGGGGCCTCGTCTTCTTCATCTTGGGTTGTGCCCTGACGCTCACCAGCATCTTTGGGTTTTGTCCGGTGTATGCACCGTTTGGGCTGTGCTCCAACAAGGTCAAAAACTCAGACGGGCCCGCCTGCTGACCCCACTTCAGGCCTCATGCGCGCCTGCACCACTGCCGCAGATGCGAGCGTAGCCGCGCCAACCGCCGCGATCGCCGCCTCGAAGCCAAACGCGTCGGCCAGCACGCCACTGACCAAGGCCCCGGCCACGTAGCCCATGTCCCTCCAAAACCGGAACACCCCGACGCTTTCCGCACGTTCCTCAGCACGCGTCGCGTCCGCAACTGCAGTCAAGAAATTGGGGTAGACCAAGGCCGTTCCCAAGCCCAAAAGTCCCGCCAGAACAGTCCAAAAAAGCTCGTCCCCTGCTGCGGGAAACGCCAAGAGCACTGCGCCCTGCAACGCCATGCCTGCCACAATCAACCGCTTTTTCGACATTCGGTCCCCGAGGCGTCCGGCTCCGATTTGGCCCACGCCCCACACCACGGGATACACCCCTGCCACCCACCCCACGGCTTGAAGGTTCAGGCCCTCTGAAACAAGGTACATGGGCATCAGGCCCCACATCATGCCGTCGTTGAGGTTGTTGACGAACCCCGCCTGGGTGACCGCACTGAGGGTCGGGTTGCGCCACGTCGTTTGGGCGAACAGGTTGCTTCGCCCCCCGGTGGAGGAAATCGGGTCGCGGGTCGCCTCCTCGTCGGCCTCCAGTGCCGACCACGGCGCCGTGTCCTTCACAAACAGGACCGACAACCCCAACCCCAACACGGACATGGCACCTCCGAGGTAGAACGGCCAGGGCTTGAGCCCGTGCGTCGCCGCCAGATGCCCGGTCCAAAGCGCCACCAAACCCACGGCCGCGTAGCCCGCAAATTCATTCAAGCCCATGGCCAGTCCGCGCTGCCGTCGGCCGACCAGGTCCATTTTCATCACGACCGTGCTGCTCCAGGCCAAGCCTTGACTCGCTCCCAAAAGGACGTTCGCAGCGACCACCCCCGTCCACGATTCCGCCCCAAGCAGCATCCACGGCACCGGCACGGCCAACGCCCAGCCTGTCACAAGCAAGTTCTTGCGTCCCACGTGGTTTGCCAGCCTTCCCATAAGGAGGTTGGCGGCACTTTTGGACAGCCCAAAGGCCACCAAAAACGACGTTGCCGCCGCCGCCGTGGCCACCCCCAACTCCCCAGCCAACTCGGGAAGCACCACTCGCTCCATGCCCACCATGCCGCCCACCAACGCGTTGACGCCGACAAGAAGCGAAAATGCCCACGCGTTTTCACGCAACCCTTGGACAGGCAGATCCCGATGCGACGCCCTCATTCAAGCAAGGTAAGGTGGGCTTTGGAAGCGGTCGGTCACCTTGGTGGCGCAAACCCGCAGGACCCTTGGTGCACCGCGCTGTTCTCAGAAATGCCGGCGCATCGTACCTTAGGAAGGATGATTCGACGAGAATTCTTAAAAGGTTCCGCCATCGTCGGCGCCTCCCTCGTCCTCCCTCGCATCCTTCGTGCGTCGTCGGGCATGTGGGCGGAAGGCGGCGAGCGTGCGATTGCGCGCGTGCTGACGGCCAAGAGCACGATGGTCCAAAACACGCCCGTCATTCGGTCGTTTGCCGGGAACCACACCGACCTGGTGTCGCCATGGGTGATGCTGGATGAGTTTGGGCCGATGCGGATCGAGCCTGGCACCTTGGGCATGGACATCAAAGCCCACCCCCACGCTGGCATCACCCCGACCACGTACCTGATTTCGGGCAGCGGCCGTCACACGGACAGCCTCGCCAACGACATCGTCTACCGCAAGGGCGAATTCATGCTCTTCAGTTCCGGAAGTGGCGCGATCCACGAGGAGGTCTCGAGCGACGAGATTCGGCGGGACGGCGGGACCGTGCACGGGTTTCAGATTTGGCTCAACACGCCGTCGCAAGAAAAATTCTGCGACCCGTCAACCGTCATCCACCAGCGCGAAGACACGCCCATCGTCGAACTCGGCGACGCGGAAATCAAAGTCATGATCGGCTCCCTGAACGGGTGCACCTCGCCAGTGTTCACGTTCACGCCGGCCTTCTACTACCACATCACCCTTTCAGCCGGAGGCCGACTCGACCTCCCCGTCGATCCAACGCACAACGCCTTCGCGCACATCATCGAAGGCCAGCTTGAGGGCGAAGGGCGCAATTTGCTGCGCGACGAGCAACTCGCCCTGTACGACCGCGGCGGCG
>CBFHRO010000100.1:0-4751 GCA_965658245.1 uncultured Flavobacteriales bacterium | reverse complement strand
TGTTGGGCGTCAAGCAGTACTTCACATCGTCGTTCAAATTCAGCTTGCGGAGCCTGCGCCGGTGCGACGACGCCTTGAGGAAGGCGAACATGTTTTCGCGTGACGAGCGGAAAATAAACTTGGCCGCCACGGTGCTGTCCTCGTCCGCAAAGAATCGACCTGACTCGAGGCATTTGTCGGCGATGGCGCCTGCGCAAATCGTGTCTTCGAGGTTGAATTTGTCCTTCCAGCCCGAGCCGAGCACGAGGATGTCACGCTCCTGTTCGATCAACCAAGCGCACAGGGCGTCGAGGTTGTTGAGCGAGCCGATGACGACCGTGTCCTTGTCCTTGGCCATGTTGATGGCCTTGGTGCCGTTGGTGGTGGTGAGGACGACCGTTTGGCCTTTCATCTCGGGCTTCATGTAGCTGTAAGGCGAATTGCCCAAATCGAATCCCTCCACGATTTGTCCGCCGCGTTCCGCAGCCGCGAGGAGTCCTTTCGCTTGAAGGGCACGCGCCTCTTCCACGGTGGCCACAGGAATGATCTCCTTGACTCCATGTTCCATTCCAGTGCAAATGGCCGATGTGGCGCGAAGCACGTCGAGAACTACGACCAGCTGAAAATCAGCTTCATACAAATGGTACTCTCCGGGGGAGAAACAAACTTCGATTCGGTTCATGATTCCAGTCCTGATCTTTGGCGGGACATTGACCGCCTAGGTTGCCACGCTGTTCAGCCTTTGTAGAAAGGAAAGCGAACCACGTGACAGGGGACAGATTTGTTCCGAATCTGGACTTGAAGTGCGGTGTCCGCTTGGGCGTAAGACGCCTCAATGTACGCCATCCCGATTCCGTGGCCTAACGAGGGCGACATCGTGCCGCTCGTGACCCGACCCACGATCTGGCCTTCTGGGGTGGTCACCTCATAGCCCTGACGTGGAATGCCACGCTCGTCCATCACGAGGCCTACAAGGTGCGATGGACTTCCGGTTGCCTTCTCAGATTCGAGAACCTCGCGGTCCACGAAATCCTTGGTGAACTTGGTGATCCAACCCAAACCCGCCGAAATCGGAGACGTCTCTTCGTCAATGTCATTCCCGTACAGACAGAATCCCATTTCCATGCGCAGCGTGTCGCGTGCGCCCAGCCCGCATGGCTGGACACCAGCATTCAGGAAAGCCGCCCAAATGGACTCGGCTGCGTCGAGCGGCATGTAAATCTCGACGCCTCCTGCGCCCGTATAGCCCGTGGCGGAGATGAGCACATTGTGGCCCAGCATTTGGGCCTCGGTGAAGGTGTAGTAGGTGAGGGTGTTCCACCCAGCGCCGTCTTTGCGCAGGGGCGAGAGTTGCGCCACGACCTGGTCGGCTTCTGGTCCTTGCACGGCGAGCAACGCGAAGTCGTCGCTTTGGTCTTCAATGGACACGTTGAAGGACTTGGCTGCGATTTGGTCTTGAATCCACTGCCAGTCCTTGGCGCGGTTGCTCGCATTGACCACCAGCATGTAGCGGTCGTTGGCATGCCGATACACAAGCATGTCGTCTACGATGCCCCCACGACCGTTGGGCAGGCACGCGTATTGCACTTTGCCGTCGACGAGTTTGGCAGCATCGTTGGAACTGATCCATTGAATCAAGGCCAACGCGTCCGGCCCCTCCACAAAAAACTCGCCCATGTGACTGACATCAAACATGCCGCATCGGGTGCGGACGGCTACGTGCTCGGCTTTCAAACCTTCGTACTGAACGGGCATGTCGTATCCCGCAAAGGGGACCATTTTGGCCCCAGCCCGGAGATGGGCTTCGTGCAAGGAGGTTCTACGCAGGGTGGTGGTTTCCATGCCGCGAAGGTAGGGTGGCCGCCTCCGGTCCAAGGTGGAAAAGCACGTCCAAAATGGACCTCCCTGACACGAAGCCCAGCCGGTCTTCAAAGACTTGAGGGTATCTGTCCGTGCATGCGGTTTTCCAACGCGCCTTGACGCGCCAATCGTCCCACCTGGCACTTTGTTCGAATTGGACGGAGCGAGCTGGGTGAGGCATGCCCAGCATGTCGCAGCCCCATGCCGTGGAAGACAGCGCCGCGTCAAGCCAAGGTCGGCCGGGCTTGAGATGAGCTTCCGCCCACGTCTCGATCTCGGGAAAATAGTGGTCAAAAAAAGGGGCGCGGCCGCAGTTGGTTTGAAGCACCTTCAAGAGCATTCCAGGTCTCACGGCGTTCGTGAACGCGATGTCTTTGACGGACGGGGTGGCGGCTCCCCTCCGGTGCACGGGCAGGGAAACGTCAATTGCACCTTGGGGGTTGACCAAGGCCACCCTGTTTCGAAGGCTTTGCTTGACAAAATGCTCGTGCACACACACGGTTGCTTGGTCCTCCTTCGCCAATTGAAACCATGTCAAAGGAGGAAAGGTGGCCGCGGGCAACAGGGGAGGTGCGGGCATGGCGTGCACTCACTCGACAGGCCGCATGACGCGGTCCCAACGAATTTTGGATTCCCCGTGTTGGGCTTCGTTTTGCTTGCTGAACCACGTGAAGGTGGCGCGTCCAACGATGTGATCTTCAGGCACAAAGCCCCACATGCGACTGTCTGCCGAGCGGTGGCGGTTGTCTCCCATCATCCAGTATCCGTCCATGCCAAACGTGTATTCTGTGACGGTCTGGCCATCGATGCGCACCTCGCCGCTGGGAAGTTCCTCGAGCGCATGGTCTTCATAGGCGGTGATCCAGCGTCGATAAAGGTTGAGGTTGCGCGGCGTCAATTCAATGGTCATGCCTTCCTTGGGAAGCATCACCGGTCCAAAGTTGTCGGGGTCCCACTGGTTGAACTCTTCGTCCCAGACGTTGGGGAACATCTCGAGCCGTCCCCGTCGGTATGCATTGCTCATGGGTTCCACTGCGGATGCGAGGGACTGCATCGCAGCGACTTCGTTTTCGGTCAAAGCCATCACCGCAGCGATGCCGTCGGGGATGGCGCTCACGGGGCCCAAATCGAGTTTGGTCAGCCCCAATTTTCGGAAGGCGTTCTGGGCTTCAGCTTGGGTTGCGAAAACGACGCGGTATTCCTTTTGCAATCCCTCTGGATTGACCACGGCCTCGCCGTCAATGTGAAGTTGTCCCTCCACAAGGCTCACGGTTTCGCCGGGCAGACCCACGCAGCGCTTGACGTAGTTCTCCATTTTGTCCACAGGACGCGCGCGGAGGCCAGGTTTTTTGGCGGCCTTGGCCCGGGCCTCGTCCATGTAGCGGTCGGGGTGGAGTGCGAAGGTTTGGACATCGCCGCCTGCGATTCGAATTCCATCCCTGCGCAGCAAAGCGTAGTAATCGTGCCCCACGAGGTTGGGATCGACGTACACAGTGTCGCCATGGGGAAAGCTGAACACCACGGCATCGTAGCGCTCCACGTCACGGAACCCGGGCAGGCGCAGGTTGGGAAGCGAAAACCAGCTGGTGTAGCTCGGGGTCAAACTTCCCGGCAAGGCGTTGTGCACGAACGGCATGGTGAACGGCGTTCTGGGGAGTTTGGGACCATAAGACGTTTTGGAGACAATCAGGTAATCGCCCACGAGCATGCTGCCCTCCATGGAGGGGGTGGGAATCGTAAAAGGTTCCACAATGAGCATGCGAAGAGATCCGGCCACCACGGTCGCCCAAATCAGGGCTTCGCTCCACTCGCGTGCGGTGGATTTGCGGGTCTTGGACCAGTCGCGTTTGCCCACCCAAGCGTCATTGCCTTGGCGCAGTTCCCAAAGTCCCCACCAAGGCAGGGCGCCCATGACCCACTGCTCTTTCATGCTTCTGCGGCCAAAGGCCAGCCCAAGCTCCACGTGCATCACCGTCAACAACAGAAGGTTGATGCCAGGCACGCACAAAAAGACGATCCAGTACCACGGGCGTTGAATCAACTCCAGCCAAGTCAAGAAATGAAGTCCAGGGATGGCGCCCTTCCACGAGGACGCTTCGGGGTCCTTCCGGCGAAGCAATGCGGGTAGCGTGACGAGTTGAAGCGCCACGGCCAAGAGGAGAAGAATCCAGGGGATCAAGGTCATGTTCAGAAAAGATCAGTCATGGTGTACAATCCAAAGCCCGCCTTCGCGTGGCGTTCCCAGGTCCAGCGCAAGGCCCAAACGGCACCCTCTGCGAACCCGGCACGGGATTTGGCTTCGTGTTGCAAAACAACGGCATCGTGCGCAGAGTCCCACGCCAAAGCATGCAAACCCACCACATCGCCTTCGCGCACGCTTTCAATTGGCAGGTCGGCCTCCCAACCTCCTTGCTTGACGCGTGCGGCCAACGTCAGTGCAGTCCCACTCGGGGCGTCTTTTTTGTGAACGTGATGCACCTCTCGAATGTGCGGCTGGTATCCGGGGATTTGCCCAAACACCGACGCGGCATGTGCTGCAATGGCATTCAGGGCATGAACTCCAGGACTGAAGTTGGTGCTGTAAAACGCCGTGCTGCCCGTGCGAAGGGCCAAATCACGCACTTCGTCGAGGTGTTCAAGCCACCCCGTGGTTCCAGTAACCACGGGAACTTGCGCCTCGATGCACCGCGTGAGGTTGCCCAATGCGGCGTGAGGTGCCGTGGCTTCAAAGACCAAACCCAAGGGGTCCCAAGCGTCTGCAGCCTTCACCCGGACGGCGACAGAGCCGCCGTGCTGTTCCCAGGCCTCGGCCACGGCCGTGCCGAGCTTGCCTGCACCGACAACGGTGAGGGGAGGCAAGACGGAGGGTAGGGGGAGCTCAGCGGTCATGGCGATTGAAATTCCATGTGAGG
>CBFHRO010000099.1:0-4771 GCA_965658245.1 uncultured Flavobacteriales bacterium | reverse complement strand
TGCACGAAAGCGGACTGAGGTCGATTGAGGCGGGAAAGGCGAGTGGCCTCTGGACCTTCATGGACGACGTGGATCGATTGGAGATTCCGGAGGATTTGCGTCGCGCCTTGGATGCCAAGCCCGGTGCCCTCGCGTTTTTTGAAGGGACCAACGCGTCGAGCAAGCGGAATGCACTTCGGTGGGTGAAGCTGGCCAAAACGGAGGCGACGCGCACCAAGCGCATTCTGGAACTGGCGCGATTGTCGGCGGCGGGGGAGAAGTTGCCCGGGTCCTGAGGGTACTCGTGACTTTGCGTCCTGAGCGCACTCGCGTCGCTTGGCGCCGCTCGTGATCTCTGAGAGGGGAGGCTGACAAGCGAAAAGCCGCGCCCGCTGCCGCGGGCTCGCCTTTTTTGCGCCCTTGCCGCCCGGCTCAAGCAAGCTTGGCCGAACGTCTTGGACGCAAAAAAGCCAGCGCGTTGGCGCTGGCTTTTCGCTTGTGCGGAGAGACCGAGATTCGAACTCGGGGACCAAAAAAATCGGTCACAGCTTAGCAGGCTGCTGCATTACCACTCTGCCACCTCTCCAAGAAACTCCGCGGATGAAGTCGCGCTTTTGCGACTTGCGGGAGGGCAAAAATAGTGAAATCCTTTCTCCAACCACGCGACAAGTTGAAGGAGTTTGTATCTTGGTGCGACGGAAGGATGTTTGGCCTTCCCTTCGATCTTAGAAACTCAACAACACAATGAAAAAGTTCCTCTTCCTCGGCGCATTCGCCATCTTCGCTTTGACGGCGTCTGCCCAATCCACGGAAGCTCCTGCCGACAAGAAGGCCAAGACGGAGCAAACCTGTTCCAAGGACGCCAACAAGGCGACCTGTGACAAGTCCAAGTCAGCTGGTTGCTGCTCCAAAGGCGCTTCTGCTTCTACGGACAGCAAGGGTGCGTCTTGTGACAAGTCCAAGTCAGCGGGTTGCTGCTCCAAAGGCGCTTCTGCTTCTACAGACAGTAAGGGTGCGTCTTGCAGCAAGTCTTCTTCTGCCGGATGTTGCTCCAAGGGAGCCGCTGCCGACACAGGCAAGAAGTCCAAGAAGGGCAAGAAAAGAGGCGGCAACAAGACTTCAAGTCTTTCCAGCGGCCACTGATTGCATTCACCTCGGCGGGGCCGAGGGAAAGGGACTGCAGAGACGCAGTCCCTTTTTTTGTGCCCGTCATTCGTGGTGTGGCCAAACCGCCACATCTTTGCGCTTGAAACACGTTGCCAACGGGCAATGACATGGTCCCATAGCTCAACAGGATAGAGCATCTGCCTTCTAAGCAGACGGTTCGGGGTTCGAGTCCCTGTGGGATCGCTACAATTCAGAGACTTCTTGGATGAAGTGTGGCAGAGGGGGGGCTGAGGAGATTGGAAATGGTGGTGCATTCCATTGCACCTGTGCAATTGCAAACGCGTGTGGCTTAGCTTGGGCTTCTCAAAGTAGAATCATGAGAGGAATTCGCCTGCGTTTCTTTGCCGTCCTTTGGTGCTGTTTTGCGGGTCTGGCCCACGGGCAGGACGCCGCGCGTTACGTGTGTTTGACGTTGGAGTCGGGCTTGGTCCGTTGCGGTCAGCTGGTTGCCGATGACGGCCGCGAAGTGACGATTCAAACGCCCGACCTGGGCAAGTTGATTGTGCCCAAGGTGCAGGTGGTGCGCATGGTGGATGCCAGGGAAGGCACACGTGGAACCGCGGCGGGATCGGCCATTGAGATGTCCGACAGAATGCTCAATCAAGACCGGTCCCTTCAAGCCACAAGGTACTTCTTCGCACCTTCCGCCCACAGTTTGAAAGCGGGAGAGGGATACGCTTCAGTGTCGGCCTTGGGCATTGGCAACGTGAGTTATGGTTTGACTTCGAACGTCATTGGCGGGATGAGCATTTCTCCCCTCGGCGCAGGAATCACGGCCAAGGCAAGCACGGAACTGGACGAAGGGATCCGAGCCTCCGTGGGCATGTTGTACCAGATCACTTGGGAGGGTGGCCAAATCTTTTTCCCGTTTGCCAACTTGACGTTTGGCGATGAAAACAACCACCTGACATTGGCCGGAGGGTACCTCGGGGGCGAAACAGAACAGAATTCGACGCCCGAGGACCGCATCGACTCACCCATGCTAAACCTGAGTGGCTGCGTCCAAATCTCAGACAACGCTTGGCTCATGAGCGAGAATTATTTCTTCTCCAACCCAGAATTCTTCCCTGTGAATGTGGTGGGGTCTTTTGGATTGCGCGTGTGGCGTCCCAACAAGGCGAGGTTGTTTGAGCCAGCCATCATGTTCTTGGCCTTTGAAGACCAAGGGACCCGTCCCCTCCCTTGGTTGAGTTGGACGTGGCCGTTTTGAGGACCTGAACAGGGTTGTCTGGGGGACACGAGTTGTCCAAGTGGTTCGAGGACAGTAGATTCGCCGCAATCGGTGGCCAAGGCCATCGGCCTGGTCAATGACCCCGGGCAGACCTCATTTTCTTGATTCATGGGCAGAAAGAGCAACTTTCTCGTGCTGGCAGTGTTGGTGCCGGCCGTTTGGTTTTTGGGCACGTCGTACGAGGCGGCCACCGACGAATCCGCCTTGGCTGCATTGGACACCGGCGACACCGCTTGGATGGTGGTGGCGAGCGCCTTTGTGCTTTTGATGACGCCAGGTTTGGCCTTCTTCTACGGGGGGATGGTCGACAAGAAGCACATCATTTCCACGATGCTCCAAAGCTTTGTGGCCCTTGGGGTCATCAGCGTGCTGTGGGTGCTGGTGGGATTCAGCTTGTGCTTTGGGGACAGCCTCGGTGGCATCGTTGGCGATCCACGGACGTTCCTCGCGTTTCGCGGGGTGGGGCTGAGTCCCAATGCCGATTTCGCGGGCACCATTCCGTTTTTGCTGTTCGCCTTGTTTCAGCTCAAATTCGCCATCATCACCCCGGCGCTCATCACCGGAAGCATGGCTGGCCGGGTGCGGTTCCGCGCTTACATCTTGTTCATGGTGTTGTTCGCGCTGATCGTGTACCCGCCCCTGTGCCACATGACATGGCACCCTGACGGCCTTTTGCGCCAGTGGGGGGTCTTGGATTTTGCCGGGGGAACCGTGGTGCACATGTCGGCGGGCTGCGCAGCCCTTGCAGGCGCGCTGTTTTTGGGGCGTCGCATGGACAGCAAGCTGACGCCGGCGAACATCCCGTTTGTCATCTTGGGCACGGGTTTGCTGTGGTTTGGCTGGTTTGGGTTCAATGCCGGTTCCGCGTTTTCTGCGGGAGCGGATGCGGTGCTCGCTTTCGCCAACACCAACCTTGCGTCTGCCACAGCCATGATCACATGGATCTTCTTTGACCGTTACCGCGACCGCAAGATGTCCGCTGTGGGCGCTTGCATTGGGGCCGTGGTGGGCTTGGTGGCCATCACGCCGGCTGCTGGATTTGTGAGCCTGGGAGACAGTGTCTTGATTGGCTTTGTGGCCTCGCTCATCAGCAACGTGGCCATCGACGCATTCCACAAATCAGGTCGTGTCGATGACACACTGGATGTGTTCGCCAGCCACGGGGTTGGGGGCATGGTGGGCATGCTCCTCACGGGCGTGTTTGCCGCAGAAGTGGGGTTGACGTCCGGTGAGTTTGAGACGTTTGGCAAGCACGTGGCTGCCCTCATCGCTGCGGCCGTGGGCGCCTTTGCGCTGAGCTACGGATTGTTCGCGCTTGTCAACAGCCTCATCCCGATGCGGGTCACTTCCAAGCAGGAGGAGCGGGGGCTGGACGACAGCCAGCACGGGGAGAAGCTTCAATAAGGGGCTTTGGCTTAAAAGGCCAAACTCACGCGCAGGCCACCACTGAACCACGGACCTGTGCTGCCGTTGTAGTGCTCGGCAGGGCCAGGGCCAAGCCAGTATCGCTGTTGGGTCCGCTCTCGGACGATGTCACGGGCCTCTTCGGCAGAGTAGCCCTCCATCAGGTAGGTGCGTGTGATGCCCCGAAACACCGGCCCCATGTACGCGTCCAAGCCGAGTCCACTCTCCGTGAGCCACTGGTATCCAATGGTCAGTCCAAACCCCCACTTCGTCACGCTCAACGTGTGGTCGATTTCGTCGAGGAAGGCACCAGGCTCAAAAGTCACCGTGTCAGGGTCAAAAGCCACGGGACGAATGCGTTCGTCGGCGTCAATCGTCGTCGAGCCGGCCGTCAAGAACGCCGACGCGTAGAAGCCATCGGGGACGCCGCGGTCGACCCATCCGTACTTCCGTACCCCCACTTGGGCCTCCCAACCTGAAATCTCCATGTCGAGGTCGGCAGGGAGGTTGGGGTAGAAGCTGTCCCAAGGGTACATCGCCGGCTGCGCGATGGTGTAAGTGTAGTCCGACGTGGTCATGCCAATGCCGGTGACCGTGGCTTCCACCGAAGACCAATTGCCAAGCATGCGCTCGTAGCTGAGGCTGTACTTGCCGGAAATGAAATCGGTGAGGTTGACTTTCAGCAAGCCGTCGTGCAAGACGTTGGGTTCAGCCGTGGACTCTTGGGCCTGACCAGAAAACACAACTGCCGCGAAGGCGGCAGTTGCAAAGAGCGTGGTGAGTGACTTCATCAGTCGACTTTGATTTTGATGTCCTCGCCGAAGCGGCGGATCGTTTGAACCTTGGCACCATCGTCAAAGGGATTGCCTTTCACGTCGACGGTTTTCAATTCAGTGAGGTTTTCCATGCCTTCAGGCAAGCCCGTCAACTTGTTGTTGCGGGCCACAACGCGCTTGAGGGTGGGGATGTTGGCCAACGCAGCGGGCAATT
>CBFHRO010000098.1:0-4802 GCA_965658245.1 uncultured Flavobacteriales bacterium | reverse complement strand
GGCGCGTCCTCATCGTCCCCCAAATACACATCCAGAAGCCCGTCGGGCAAATCCAACACCAAGGTTTGGGCGTGGCGGTTCACCTCAATGTCC
Source organism: uncultured Flavobacteriales bacterium (assembly GCA_965658245.1). GTDB lineage: Bacteria > Bacteroidota > Bacteroidia > Flavobacteriales_D > Sanyastnellaceae > UBA11663. The sequence goes on along the minus strand of CBFHRO010000098.1, from coordinate 4,709 downwards.
ACGTGCTCCGGAAGAGGAATGAAGCCCAGGTTGCCTTCCCCAAAATCGACTTCAAGCATGGGGTACGCCCCTTGGTCGACCACGTGCTGGATGATGCCCACAGCTTGGTTGGTGGCGCGATCCACCGCAGTCCAGCCTTGGACTTCATGAAAGTAAAATTTGCCTTCAGGAAGAGGCGCCATGTCTGTCAATGGCAACCACACGTCTTTGCCCGAAAGGCCTTTGGCTTGTTCCTCTGTATGGACATCTGACAAGCGCACCACAAAGCGATCCTTGTTGACCTTGAGGGATTCCACGGCATAAGGAACAAGGATGCTCTGTTGAGGAATCCAGAGCGTCATCACATCCATGTACGCCGCCTTGTCGTCCACATCCATCCACAGCACGACTTCCCCTTTGAAACTGAAGGGCTTGGTGATTTTGCCCAAAAGAAAACACTGGTCCTGATTCATATGGTGCGAAGTTCGTGAAGGCGGAACATGAAAAAAGGCCGCGAGTGCGGCCTTTTGAAAGTTGTCGTTAGAGAGGGAGGGACAGTGCGATTATTCAGCGTCGTCCTTTTTTTCTTCTTCCTCAGCAGGCGCTTCCTCAGCAGGCGCTTCCTCAGCAGCAGGCGCTTTCTCAGCAGCAGGCGCTTCTTCAGCAGCAGGCGCTTCCTCAGCAGCAGGCGCTTCTTCAGCAGCAGGCGCTTCCTCAGCAGCAGGCGCTTCTTCAGCGGCAGGTGCTTCTTCAGCAGCAGGCGCTTCTTCAGCGGCAGGTGCTTCTTCAGCAGCAGGCGCTTCTTCGCCAGCAGCTTCAGCTGCTGCAGCTGCAGCTGCGGCCTCGGCTTCGGCAGCAAGCTCAGATGCCGCTGCGGCGAGTGTCGCAGCGCGTTCCTCGTTTTGCTTGCGCTCGGCTGCCAAGCGGTCCTTCAATTCTTTTTCGGCAGCAGCGCCCAATCCATCGCGCTTGGCTTGGATCTTGGCTTGCTTTTCGTTGTACCACGCGTCAAAACGCTTTTGTGCTTCGGCTTCGGTCAATGCGCCTTTGCGAACACCGTTGAGAAGGTGATTGTGGTAAATGGCACCGCTGTACTTCAAAATGGCACGAGCGGTGTCAGAGGGCTCAGCACCCACCTGCAACCAGTGCAACGCGCGGTCGTGGTTCACTTCGATGGTGGCAGGGTTGGTGTTGGGGTTGTAGACACCGAGTTTCTCGATGTAACGGCCATCGCGCTTGGCGCGGGCGTCGGCAGCTACGAGGTGGTAAAAAGGTTTTCCTTTTTTACCGTGACGTTGGAGTCGGAGGCGTGTAGCCATGGTTGAAACGTTTTAAAAGGGTCCGAAACCCAGTTGTTAAATCCAAAATTGGAGCGCAAAGGTAGTGAATGTCTGCGTCAATGCACGCCCTGACCAAAGAAATCAGCCTTCAATGTGCTGAAGAAACTCGGCTCGCACTTCAGGAGCAGTTTCAAAGAGCCCACCGTAGCTGGCCGTCACAGTCGAGCTGCCCTCGTCCTGAATGCCGCGGCTGGACACACACAAGTGCTTGGCATCCATGACCACCGCGACGTTGGGCGTGCCCAAAATCTCTTGCAGTGCGGTGAGTACTTGACGAGACAGGCGCTCTTGAACTTGCGGACGCTTTGCGTAGTGGTCCACGATGCGGTTGAGCTTGCTCAAGCCCACCACACGACCTTCTGGGATGTAAGCCACATGGGCCACACCCACAATGGGGAGGAAGTGGTGTTCGCACGTCGAGTTCAACGTGATGTTGCGCTCCACCAGCATGTGGTCGTACCCGTAGACATTGTCAAACGTCTTGACGTTGGGGTGATTGGCGGGGTTGAGTCCGGCAAAAATCTCTTGCACGTACATCTTCGCGACCCTGTGAGGCGTGCCGGCGAGGCTGTCATCTGTCAAGTCCAACCCCATGATGCCCATGATGTCACGGAATTTGGATTCGATGGCCTTGATTTTGGCCTCGTCACTCAGGTCAAAAGCGTCGGGTCGCAAGGGGGTGTCGATGGAGGTTCCTACGTGCTCGTCGCCAATGGCATCGATGCGTTCGTTGGCGTCCTGAGGTGCGTTGGGTGCAGAGGGAGTAGTCATGTTGGCAGTCCTTTAGAAAGGCAGTCCAGGTGCGAAAATAAGACACATGGGGATGCATTGTGGAAAACAAGCACCTGTGAGAGATGTTCGAAGCCCCGTGCATTCTCGAATTTCGAAGGCTCCATGATTCTCATTTACGACACGGAAACGACCGGCCTGCCCCGGGACTGGAACGCACCCATCTCGGACAGCGACAACTGGCCGCGTTTGGTGCAATTGGCGTGGCAACTCCACGATGCCAATGGCAAGCTGTTGTCTCGCGGCAACCGAATCGTGCAGCCCGACGGATTCACCATTCCGTACAACTCGACCAAAATCCACGGGATCACCACGGAACGGGCGCATAAGGAAGGCGTTCCACTGGCCGACGTGGCGGCCGAGTTCATGGCCGACGCTGCCAAGGCGAAGTATGTGATGGGCCACAACGTCGGCTTCGACGTCAACGTGGTCGGGGCTGAGTTGCTCCGCCTGAATCAAGCCGCCGAGCCGCTCACAGACATCGCCGTCATCGACTCCAAAGATGAGGGTACGGAATTCTGTGCCATCCCTGGTGGACGTGGCGGGAAGTTCAAATGGCCCACCCTGACCGAGCTCCACCAAAAGCTCTTCGGGGAAGGCTTTGGGGATGCGCACGATGCGGCCTACGATGTGGCAGCCACGGCACGGTGCTTTTTCGAAATGGTCCGACTTCGGGTCATTGAGCGTCCGGAGTTTGAGAACCCGGAACAGGTCCAATACGAAGCGCCCAAGCTCGAGGCCGCCAATTTTGACTCGCCCAAGGAGAAAAAAGCCCAAAAGGCCGCAGGGACAGGCAAAGTGGACGCCGCCGCTGCGGCAGCCTTGGAAGACGTGCCCTTCACGCACCTTCATGTGCATTCCCAATTCAGCGTGCTGCAGGCCGTGAGCCCGGTGGGCGAACTGGTCTCTGCCGCCAAGGACATGGGCATGCCCGCATTGGCCGTGACGGACCACGGCAACATGATGGCGGCGTTTCAGTTTGTGCGGGCGTGCAACAAAGAGGGCATCAAGCCCATCGTGGGGGCAGAATTGAACGTCTGCCGCGACATGAACGACAAGAGCGTCAAGGACGACGGGTATCCGACCGTGTTCCTGGCGAAGAACAAGAACGGTTACCACAACCTCGCCAAGTTGGCCTCGAAGGCCTACACCGACGGCTTCTACTATGTGCCTCGGATCGACCGGGCCCTCGTCGAGGAGTACAAAGAGGATTTGATTGTCCTCACAGGGGGGCTGTTTGGCGAAGTGCCGTCGCTCATCTTGAATGTTGGCGAGGCCCAAGCGGAGGAAGCGTTTCTGTTTTGGAAGAACCTCATGGGGGCCGACTTCTATGCCGAGTTGAATCGGCATGGCCTGGAAGAGGAGACCGTGGTCAACGACGTATTGAAGGGTTTGGCCGCCACGCACAACGTCAAACTCGTGGCGAGCAACAACAGCTATTACACCCGCCAAGACCAAAGCGACGCCCACGACATCTTGCTCTGTGTCAAAGACGCTCGAAACGTCAGCCAGCCCAAGCGCTACGTCGGCAAGCGAGGGCGGGAGTTCCGGTTTGGATTCCCCAATGACAGCTTCTATTTGAAATCTCCCAAGGAGATGAAGGAGCTGTTCTCGGACGTGCCTGAGGCGATCACCAACATCGCGGCACTGGTGGACGAATGCGAAGGATATGTCTTGGAGCGCGACGTGCTTTTGCCGGCTTTTGACATTCCTGCCGAGTTTGTGCACGAAGAAGACGCCAAGGACGGCGGGAAGCGCGGCGAGAACGCCTACCTACGGCACATCACCTACCAAGGGGCAGAGAAGCGATACGGGGAGATCACGGATGAAATTCGGGAGCGCATCGATTTCGAACTCGAGACCATCGAACGAACGGGCTACCCCGGGTACTTCCTGATTGTGCAAGACTTCACCACGGCCGCCCGCGAAATGGGGGTGAGCGTGGGGCCGGGCCGTGGTTCTGCCGCGGGTTCCGCTGTGGCGTATTGCGTCGGCATCACCAACGTCGACCCGATCAAGTACGACTTGCTGTTCGAGAGGTTCCTGAATCCGGACCGTGTGAGTCTGCCAGATATCGACATCGACTTTGACGACGAAGGCCGGGGCAGGGTCATTGACTATGTGATCGACAAGTATGGCGCCAACCAAGTGGCCCAAATCATCACCTACGGCACCATGGCCGCCAAGTCGTCCATCCGCGACACGGCGCGCGTCATGGAATTGCCGCTGGGCGATGCAGACCGCCTCGCCAAGCTCGTTCCGGACATCTCCCTCAAGAAGATGTTCAGCCTGGACGACAAGGCGCTGAAGGAAAAGGTCAGGAGCGAAGGCTTCGCCATGGTTGAGCAGCTCAAGGCCATCAGCACCCAACCGACTCTGGAGGGCCAGACGCTCCAGACGGCGCGGGTCTTGGAAGGCAGCGTCCGAAACACGGGCATCCACGCCTGCGGGGTCATCATCACCCCGGACGACATCACCAACTTTGTGCCGGTCGCGACCGCCAAAGACAGCGCGATGGCGTGCACGCAGTTCGACAACGCAGTGGCGGAAGACGCCGGCCTGCTCAAGATGGATTTCTTGGGCTTGAAGACCCTGACGGTC
>CBFHRO010000097.1:0-5056 GCA_965658245.1 uncultured Flavobacteriales bacterium | reverse complement strand
GTACTACGACCATTTCATTCGGGCCCGTGAGTACGGCCAAGCCCAAATCGAGCACCGTGCCGCCCTCCGCAACGCCAAGCGCAAGGACATCCGCGAAGGACGCGGTCCGGTGGCGCCGCGCGTGGATTTGGAATTGGAAACGCTGCTGCAGATCCTCAACGAGGAACGATTCGTGACGTGCCACAGCTACCGCCAAGACGAGATCAACATGCTCATGCACGTGGCTGATTCGCTTGGCTTCCGCCTCAACACGTTCACCCACATCCTCGAAGGCTACAAGGTGGCCGACAAGATGGCGGCGCACGGCGCCGGAGGCTCGAGCTTCAGTGACTGGTGGGCCTACAAGTACGAGGTGAAGGACGCCATCCCTTACAACGGAGCGGTGCTCCACAACCAAGGCGTGGTGACGGCCTTCAACTCCGACGACGCCGAGATGGCGCGCCGCCTGAATCAAGAAGCGGCCAAGGCTTACAAGTACGGCCGTGTGCCGGAGGAGGAGGCGTTGAAGTTTGTGACCCTCAACCCGGCCAAACTCCTGCACATCGACCACAAGACCGGCTCCCTGAAGCCAGGCAAGGACGCTGACGTTGTGGTGTGGTCGGACCATCCTTTGAGCATCAACGCCAAGGCAGAACAAACCTTCGTGGAAGGCGTTCGCTGCTTTGACGCCGCCCGAGACCTCGCCCTTCGCGAGGCCATGCGCACCGAACGTGCGCGTCTGACCGCCAAGATGTACAACGCCGGACAATCCTCGGGTGCCGGCGCCTTGAAGCGCCCCTCTGAGCGCATCCAATCTCATTACCACTGCGACACCCTGACCGATGAAAACCGCTAAGCATCTCCTCCAATCGGCCTGCACGGCTGCGTTGTTCAGCGCTGTGACCTTGACCGCATGGGCCCAGCCCACCCCCGGCCCTGACCAGTCGCGTTCCATCCTGATCCTCGGAGCCACGGCCCACCTCGGCACAGGCGACGTCCTCGAGGACTGCGCCGTGGGCTTCCGCAACGGCGAAATCGACTACGTGGGTCGCAGCTTTCAGGTCAACCGCCAGAAGTACGACGACATCCTCGACGCCACCGGCCAGCACCTCTACCCGGGCTTCATTGTGACCAACACCACCTTGGGCCTTCAAGAAATTGGAGCTGTGCGCGCGACCCAAGACCAGTACGAAGTGGGCACCTTCCGGCCCAACGTTCGGTCTGTGATTGCCTTCAACACCGACAGCGAAATCACGCCCACCGTGCGCACCAACGGCGTTTTGATGGGCCAAATCACGCCCCGCGGCGGCGTGGTCTCCGGTTCCAGCGGCGTCGTGCACTTCGATGGATGGAACTGGGAAGACGCGGCCATCGCCATGGTCGACGGAATCCACCTCAACTGGCCTTCGACCCACCACAGGCACCGCAAGGATGGCAAAACCGACATCCAACGCCGCAAGACGTATGACCAGCAAAAGCACGAGATCGATCGGTTCTTTGGTGAGGCGCAAGCCTACGCCGCCGCACCGCGTGGCTCCGTGACCGACGTGCGTCACGAAGGCATGCGCGGGCTGTTTGACGGGTCGCTCTGCTTGTACGTCCACACCAACGACGCCCGCGCCATCACCGAGGCGGTGCACTTCAAGCGCGACCTCGGCATCGAACGCATGGCCATTGTCGGCGGCTATGACGCCTACCTCGTGGCGGATCTCCTGCGTGAAAACAACGTGGCGGTCATGCTCCAAAGCGTCCACAGCCTGCCCCGTTTTGCGGACGACGACGTGGACTTGCCATTCAAACTGCCCAAGCTGTTGATGGACGAAGGCCTCACCGTGGCGCTCCAAGTCGACAAACGCATGACCGAGATGAACTCACGCAACCTTCCCTTTTACGCCGGTACGGCCCGTGCCTACGGCCTTACGGAAGAGCAAGCCATCCAGGCTCTGACGCGCAACCCGGCCCGAATCCTCGGCATCGACGACCAAGTCGGTACGCTGGAGCGCGGCAAAACGGCGACGCTTTTCTTGTCGGAAGGGGACGCGCTTGACATGCGTACCAACAGCTTGACGCATGCGTGGATTGAGGGCCGCCAAATTGACCTCGACAACCGCCAGCGTGAGCTCTACCGGAAGTTCCAAACGAAGTACGGGGCCGAGGTCCTCGATCTACCAGCGCCGAACAATTAAGGGCTTGGGTCAGTAGCCAGCTCGTTCACGAACGCGGGCCAACACGTCGGCCGCGACCGCTCGGGCCTTTTCGGCGCCTTTGGCCAGGGCCTCGTCGATTTGGGCCTTGTCGGCCATGAGCTCGTGGAAGCGTGCGCGCTCGTCGGCGAAGCCGTCCACGAGGGCTTCAAGCAAGGCCTTTTTTGCGTGGCCCCAGCCGTACCCTCCGGCTTGAAGTTGCTTCGCCATCTCGTCGGCCTGCGCCTCGCTCGCCACAAGGCGGTAAAGGCTGTGGGTGACGTTGGCTTCGGGGTCCTTGGGGTCTTCCAGGGGCGTGGCGTCGGTGACGATCTCCTTGTTGATGCGTTTTTTCAGCGCCTTGGGGTCGTTGAAGATGTTGAGGGTGTTGTCCCGTGACTTGGACATTTTGCCGCCGTCCAGGCCGGGAACGTACATCGTGGCTTCCTGGGTCATGGCTTCCGGCAACACAAACGTCTCGCCCATGGCGTGGTTGAAGCGGCTCGCGACGTCGCGGGTCATTTCGAGGTGTTGCATTTGGTCTTTGCCCACAGGCACGAGGTCTGCGTCGTAGAGCAAGATGTCCGCGGCCATCAGCATGGGGTAGGCGAACAGCCCCGCGTTCACATCGCCGAGGCGGTCTTGCTTGTCCTTGAAGCTGTGCGCCAAGGTCATGCGCGAGTAGGGGAAGTAGCACTGCAGGTACCACGCGAGCTCTGTGCATTCGGGCACGTCGCTTTGGCGGTAGAACACCGTCCGTTCCGTGTCGAGCCCAAACGCCATCCACGTCGCCGCCACCGCATACGTGTTCTCGCGCAGGGTGGCGCCATCCTTGATCTGCGTGAGCGAGTGCAGGTCCGCGATGAACAGGAAGCTCTCGTTGGAACCCTCGTTCGCCAACTCAATCGCGGGCTTGATCGCCCCCAAGATGTTTCCGAGGTGCGGGGTGCCGGTGCTTTGGATGCCTGTCAGGACGCGTGCCATGGGTCGGTGCTCAGCAGAATTCGTCGAACGCCATCTTGAGGTGATCGGCGATCATGTCGGCGGTTCGGCCTTCGATGTGGTGACGCTCCACCATGGCCGCCAAACGGCCGTCTTTGAACAACGCCACGCAGGGCGATGACGGAGGGTAGGGGAGCATGAATTTGCGGGCGCGGTCGACGGCTTCGCGGTCGACGCCTGCAAACGCCGTGGTCAAGTTCGTGGGCACCTTGCTGTGCTTCACGGCGAGCTTGACGCCGGGGCGCATCGAGCCAGCGGCACAACCGCAGACGCTGTTGAGGACCACGAGCGTGGTGCCTTCTTTGGCGAGTGCCGTGTCGACGTCGGCTTCGGTGATCAATTCTGAGAAACCGGCCTCGGTGAGGTCCGCTTTCATGGGGGCTACCATTTCGGGAGGGTACATTGTTGTGGAATTTCAGGGTTGGTCAGTCAACACGGCTCACGCCTCGGTGTTCTCGTCCGGCGCGGTGGAGCGCAGGAAAAGCTCTTCGTATTGTTCGTCGTGAATGGGAGAAGGCGCGTCGATCATCACGTCGCGGCCGCTGTTGTTCTTGGGGAAGGCGATGAAATCGCGGATGCTGTCGCTGCCGCCAAACAAGCTGCACAAGCGGTCGAACCCGAGGGCCAACCCGCCGTGCGGCGGCGCGCCGTATTGGAACGCGTCCATCAAGAACCCAAACTGCGCCTGCGCTTCCTCGGGGCTGAAGCCGAGCAGGTCAAACATGCGCGCCTGGATGTCCCTGTCGTGGATCCGGATGGACCCTCCGCCGATTTCGACGCCGTTGATGACCATGTCGTAGGCGTTGGCCTTGACCGCACCGGGATCCGACTCGAGGATGTCCATCTGCTCGGGCTTGGGCGACGTGAACGGGTGGTGCATGGCGTGGTAACGCTCGGTGTCTTCGTCCCATTCGAGGAGCGGGAAGTCGACGACCCAAAGCGGCTTGAAGACCTTGGGATCGCGGAGGCCGAGCTCGGCACCCATGTGCAGGCGGAGTTCGCAAAGCTGCTTGCGCACCTTGTCGAGGTCGCCACTGAGCATCAAGATCAAGTCCCCGGCGTTGGCGCCGGAGTGAGACGCCCAGGCCGCTTGGTCCTCGGGGCTGAAGAACTTGTCGACGCTCGACTTGAACGTGCCGTCTTCGTTGACCTTGCAGTAGACGAGGCCTTTGGCGCCGATTTGGGGGCGCTTGACCCAGTCCGTCAGCTTGTCGAGTTGCTTTCGCGTGTATGAAGCGCAGCCGGGGGCCACGATGCCCAAGACGGCTTCCGCCGAGTCGAACACGCCAAAGCCCTTGCCTTGTGCCACGGGCGCGAAGTCCACAAACTCCATGTCGAAGCGCACGTCGGGCTTGTCGCTGCCGTAGCGGCGCATCGCCTCGTCGTAGTCCATGCGGGGGAATTCCTCCACCTCCACGTCGAGGACCACCTTGAACAGGTGGCGCACCATGCCTTCAAACGTGTTCAGGATGTCTTCCTGTTCCACGAAGGCCATCTCGCAGTCGATTTGGGTGAATTCCGGCTGGCGGTCGGCGCGAAGGTCTTCGTCGCGGAAGCACTTCACGATTTGGTAGTAGCGGTCAAACCCGCTCACCATGAGCAGCTGCTTGAACGTCTGGGGGCTCTGTGGCAGGGCGTAGAATTGGCCAGGGTTCATGCGGCTGGGCACCACAAAGTCGCGGGCGCCTTCCGGCGTGGACTTGATGAGGTACGGCGTCTCGACGTCGATGAAGCCCACGCTGTCGAGGTACTTCCGCGTTTCGATGCCCACGCGGTGACGCAGGAAGAGGTTGTTTTGGACCGGCTTGCGACGCAAGTCCAAATACCGGTACTGCATCCGCAAGTCGTCCCCACCGTCGGTCTCGTCCTCGATGGTGAACGGGGGCGTCTTC
>CBFHRO010000096.1:0-5059 GCA_965658245.1 uncultured Flavobacteriales bacterium | reverse complement strand
CAAGTGGATGAATACGTCGTCACTGACATCGGCTTCCACCACCACGCGGTTGGAGTCGATTCCAATGACACCATCGATGGTGTCGGGCAGAAAGTACCACGCCACCTCTGCAGAAGGAGGTGCAGGCAAGCCAGGGCTCGTCTCGACGTAAGGATCGCATCCCGTCAGCGCCACAAAGGCTGCTACAGCGGTGATCAAAGAAGTTCTTTTCAGGTTCATTCGTAGCCTGGGTTTTGGGTCAATTGACCGTTGGACAGGGTGATTTCTGCAGTGGGAATGGGGAAGCGTTCACTTTTGCCTTCCACAAACCCTTCAAGCACTTCTGCTGCGCGGCCTTGGCGCACCAAATCAAAGAAGCGGTGTCCCTCAAGGCCCAATTCCACGCGGCGCTCGTGGTAAATCACGTCGAGCAAAGAACGGCCTGTGAGACCTGACAAATTGATCACTTGACCCGCCGCATTTTCAAATTGAACCGCATTGGCTGTCCCCTCTTTCACCGCGAGCACAGAGGCACGCGCACGGACAAGATTCAAGGAAGCAATCGCGGCAGCATCGTCCCCGGTCAAATGACAAGCCTCCGCATGCATCAACAAGACGTCGGCGAGGCGGATGACGCGGTCGTTGGACCCTCCGTTGGGGTTGGGGTCGCCAAAAGGCGCCAACTCCGCAGCAGGGTTGAAGTACTTTCTAGGGTAGTATTCGCTCGTCATGCCCGTGGCATCTGCGGTGATGGTGCCCCAGTCCGACGCGTTGTCGCCCAATGCGTAGACCGTGTATCCCAAACGTGGGTCCGTCTTTTGGATGACGTCGGGACCAATCTGCTCCTCCCACATTTCGAATTCGTCCACGAAGTCCTGGGTGGGCAAGTTGAATCCGTAACCGCTGAACGTGCCACGTGGGCGCTGGAACACATTGGTGTACGAACCTTCACTCCAAAATTGAGCGCCCCAGTTTCCACCCGAGTTGTTGGCGTATTGGATTTCCCAAATGCTGCCGGGTCCGTTTTCGCCACCATCGGTGAAGATGTTGCCGTAGTTGGGGTCGAGGAAGTACTCGCCCGAGCCGACGACCTCTTCACAACGCGCACGGCACTCCGCCCAGTTGCCTTGATACAAGTGGGCTTTCGCCAGCAAAGCATTGGCCGCACCACGCGTGGCTCGGCCTGTATGCGATGTGCCATAGGCACTCTTGGCGGGCAAGTTGGCCGCTGCTTCTTCGAGGTCAGCGACAATTTGGGCCCAAACCTCCTCCGCCGTCGCACGTGGCTGCGCATACTCCGACGGCGCCAACGGACGCGTCACGAGCGGCACACCGCCAAACGTGGTGACGAGGTTGAAGTACCAGTAGGCACGCAAGAACTGCGCCTCTCCGAGGTACGCGAGTTTGGTGAACTCGTCCATCTCAATGCCAGGAATGTTCTCCAAAGCGAGGTTGCAATAGGTGATGCCTTTGTAGGCCGTCTTCCACTCCCCGAGCACAATGCCGCTGGAAGGATCGCCGTAAAAGCCTTCAAACTCGAGCAAGTCGGGTTCGTCGGTGTCGCCAGAGCCTCCTTTGTCGGCATCGTCACTGACAATGTCACCGAAGTACCAACGGAAGTGTGCTCCATCAGAAATTTCAACCTGCAATGGCGCGTAGCAGGCGATGGTGGCCGCTTCCGCGTCTTCCGCCGTTTGGTAGAAGTTGCCGGCAGAGCTGCCGATGTAGGGATCGCGGTCCAAGAAGTCCTTGGAGCATCCCGTGTTGAGGAGCACCAAGACCGTCAAGGTCAAGGCGCCCATCCATGAAAGGGTTGTTGCGTTGTGTTTCATCAGAAGGTCACATTGATGCCCAGGTTGTAAATCCGGGGAGATGGGTAGAATCCGCGGTCAATGCCGATTTCCAGCGTGCCACGGGTGCCGATTTCAGGATCCAAGCCCGTGTACTTTGTGAACGTAAACAGGTTGTTGGCACTGGCATAGATGCGGAACTTGGAGATGCCGACGCGGTCCAAGACCTCCGCAGGCAAGGTGTATCCCACCATCAACGACTTCACCCGCAAGTAGGAACCGTCTTCGATGAAGCGATCCGACACGCGGTTGTTTTGGTTGAGGTCAGAGTGGGTCACACGAGGCGCCTCGTTGGTCGACCCCTCCCCGGTCCAACGGTCCAAGGCCGAAATCGGCAAGTTGGTGGTGTTGAGGTCGTAACGGAACATGCCTTTGTAGATGTCGTTGCCGTGGCTTCCCTGCAAGAACAAATTCACGTCGAAGTTCTTGTACTTCGCGCCGGCCGTGAAGCCGTACGTGAAGTCAGGGTGAGGGTTGCCGATGACGACTTTGTCTTCGTTGTTGATGACCCCATCGCCGTTTTGGTCCACAAAAATCACATCACCCGCCACGGCGTTGACCTGGCTGGTGTCCGCCATGGCCTCCTCATCGGTTTGGTAGATGCCCGCCGTTTCAAAACCCCAGAAGGTCGCGATGGGCAAGCCGATGTCTGTGATGGCCACAAAGTCGCCTGAGCCAAACACGTTGCCCGTGAAAATGGGCTGGTTCAAGCTGTCGACAGGCGCTCCGAGGTCGGTGACTTCGTTGCGGTATGCTGAGATGTTGCCGTTCAGGTTGTACGTGAAGTCTCCCTCACCTCCCTGGTAGCCGACCGCCAATTCCGCACCGCGGTTGCGCGCAGAGGCCACGTTCGAGGGGCCTGGCTCCAAACCTGCGGTGCCCGGATTGGGAACATAGGCCAACATGTCAATCGTGTTCTTTTCGTAGATGTCGAAAATGAGGTTCCAACGCCCATCCAAGAAGTCCGCGTCCACACCGAAGTTGATTTGCTCACCCGTTTCCCATTTGAGGTCGGGGTTGGCGATGGCCACGGGACCTGAACCGATGATTTGGTTCTGTTCTTGGCCAAAGGTGTAGTTCAAACCGTTCACAATCACAGGGTTGTACGCGTAGTCACCGATCTCGGCGTTGCCGTTGCGTCCCCAGCTTCCGCGAACCTTGAAGAAGTCGATCCAGTCCTTCTCGTCGAACCACGGGCGCTCGGTCAAGTTCCATGCCGCAGAGAACGACGGGAACAATCCGAAGCGGTTGTTCAATCCAAAGCGGGACGAACCGTCGTAGCGCAAGGTGCCCATCAATGACCACTCCTTGCCGAGGTCGTACGTGGCACGGACAAACTGTCCAATCCACGCCGTTTCGCTGATGCCGTCGCTGGCCCGTGGGATTTGGGGTTCCACGTTCAAGCTGTTGCTCAAGAACGCGTAGTTGGGGTCGTTCGTCGCCAAGCTGTCTCGTGAAGCCGTGATGCTCGTGGAGCGAGACTCCAAAGCGGAGTAACCCGCGATGACCTGGAGTTTGTCTTCGTTCTCGAACTCTTTGGTGTACGTGAGGGTGTTCTCCCACTGCCACGTCGACCACTTGTTCTCCGCGCGAATCAAGGAGTTGACCTCGCGGAATTCGGTGGCGGGACGGTTGGGGTCACCGGGGAACAACGCCAAGTCATATGCGGGCAAGAAGATGTTCTGAGAACCCAAGGCCAAATCCACGTTGACCGACGAACGGAACTTCAGGTTGGGCGTCAAGTCCATTTCCCCGAAGACGTTCCCCACAAATCGGTTGGTCGTCCAGTTGTCGTAGGTCTGCTCGATTTGGTTGATGGGGTTCACGATGTCGCTGTCGATGTAGTCCGTGTACGCGTACTGACCGTCGGGACGGGTCACCGGCGTCACAGGATCCATGTTCAACGCGCGAACCACAGGCGTGGCGAATTCGTTGTTGACCGCGAGGGCGCTGCGTTTGATGTTGGTGAAGGTCACATTTTGGCCCACCTTGATGCGATCCCCAGCCTGCTGCTCGGAGTTCACACGGAACGTGGTACGCTCAAAGCGGCCTTTCTCGCCTCCGATGATGCCGTCTTGAGAGAAGTGGCTCGCACCCATCGCCATGCTCGACGTTTCTGTGCCGTTGGTGTAGAGCACGCTGTGGTTGGACATGGGGGCACGTTGGAACATGGCTTCTTGCCAGTTGGTTCCTTGGCCCAAAGACGCGGGATCCGTCAAACCGGGCAACGCCGACAATCCGGCAGCCGCACGGCTTTCGTTCATCAACGTCGCGTACTCTTCCGCATTCAACAAGGCCATGAACTTCCAAGGCTCTTGCATGCCGACGTAGCTGTCGTAAGTCAGGGTCGCCTTGCTGCCTCGTGATCCTTTCTTGGTCGTGATCAACACCACCCCGTTCGCACCACGCGCACCATAAATGGCCGTCGACGCCGCATCTTTCAAGATGCTAATGCTCTCAATGTCAGAGGGGTTCAAGTAGTCGATGCCTCCAGAAGGGATGCCGTCCACGATGAACAGAGGATCTGAGTTGTTGATGGAACCCAAACCACGAATGCGAATGGTCTGCGTGGAACCCGGTTGGCCCGAGTTCTGCGTGACCTGGACCCCAGCCGCACGGCCCTGGAGGGCCTGTTCAGTGCGCAACACGGGGATGCTCGTGGCTTCCTTGATGTCCACGGTGGTCACCGCGCCCGAGATCTTGCTGCGTTGCTGGTTGCCGTAGCCAATGACCACAGCTTCTTCCAGTCCCGCCACGTCAGGCTGAAGCACGACCTTGAGGTCAGACACCGTGTTGACCACGGTCAGCTCTTGTCGGAGGTACCCGATGTAGGAGAACACCAAAGTGGCCCCAGACTCGGCCGTGAGCGAGAATTTGCCGTCCAAGTCCGTGGCTGTGCCAGCATAGGACCCTTTGACGGTCACTGAAACGCCAGGCAGGGGCATGTCCCCGTCCACAACAGTCCCGGAGATTGCAATGGTGGTTGGTGCACCCGAGGAGGATGCTCCACCCATGGTCGATTGGGCCAAAAGCCCTGAGCTTGCTCCGAAGAGCAAGACCAGGGCCATCAGCGATGAGATGCGTTGAATCATTTCACGAAGCTCCAGGAAGCGCGCGCCTCCTCATTTGAGATTTGGATGGTGTAGACACCGGCGTTCCATGACGCGGCATCCAACACCAAAAACTGTTGATTTGGCAACATTTGCGTGCTTTCAATCAAACGACCTTGA
>CBFHRO010000095.1:0-5384 GCA_965658245.1 uncultured Flavobacteriales bacterium | reverse complement strand
GTTGGTGGTCGCGTCGTAATTGTGGCTCCAAGAGAGATCTCCAGTTGCAGTGCAGTTGTCCGTGGCTGACGCGCCGCCATGGTTGTTCAACCATGTCTCAAACGACGTCATGGCCGTAGTTCCACACTGGACAGTGGCGGCTGCCGCTTCATTTCCTTGCGCAATTGCGGGGCTGGTCGTGTCGACCACCGTCAACACCTGAACGTGCTCCTTGGTGTTGCCACACAAGTCCGTGGCAGTCCACGTGCGCGTGATGCTGTATCCGTTGGGGCATGAACCCGCGGCAGAAGTCTCCACCATGGCCACAGATGCCGATCCGCATTCGTCGCTCGCGGTGAGCGTTGCAGCTGCAGGAATGGCGTCGCACTCGACCGTGGCGTCCGCAGGAAGCGTCGCTTGGTCAAAGGTTGGCGCGGTGTTGTCCTCAATGGTCAACGTCGCCGTGGTGGACGCGGTGTTGCCGCAATCGTCCGCCACAGTGAAGGTGACTGTGACCGAACCTGTGGCTCCACATCCGTCAGACAACCCATTGGTCACTTCGTTGTAGTTGTGCGACCAAGTCAGGTCGGTGTCTGCGTTGTCGATGGCAAAGCCGCTCAAACCGTTGGTGCTCAACCACGTGTTGATGACGTTTTGGACGTCGGTAGGGTTGTTGGCGTCGCAGTCAAACCCGAACGACGTGGCCCCCACCAAGATGGTTGGTGCAGTGGTGTCGGTCACATTGATGTTTTGCGTAAACGAAGTCGTGTTGTCGCATGCATCCGTTGCAGACCAAACGCGGCGCACCGTGTAGTTGTGGGTGCAGTTGCCGGCGATGGTTGTTTCAACCATCGTCACCTCAGCAGAACCGCTGCAAGCATCTGTGGCGGTCACCGTTGCTGCTGCAGGAACACTTCCATAGGCCACATTGACCGTGGCTTCAGGGGTGCCGGAAAGTTCTGGACCTGCAATGTCTTGGACAGTAATGGTTTGAACTTGAGATGCACTGCTGTTCCCTGCATCGTCCGTTGCGATGAACGTCCGCTTGATGGTGTAACTGTGTGCACAAGCACCGTCCACGGTCACGCTAGTCACCGAGATTGCAGGATCAGCGTCGCAGTTGTCCGTTGCAGATGCATCGGCATAGGTGATGTCGACATCGCAATCGACCGTGTAATCACTTGGGATCGTCAAAACGGGAGGTGTGGTGTCCCCGCATTCATTCGAAGCAGCACTTGCCGTGTAGCTCAACTGCGCGGCGCAAGACGACGCGTCAATGCATGAAGATCCAGAGCATGCCGCAGACGTTTGGAATCCAACATCGGCGCTGTCATCGGTGCCGTCCAAAAGCACTGTGGTTGTGCCCAACACATCCGAAACAAGGGTCTTCAAGACCGAGCCGTCCAACGTACCTAACCAATTGCAGCTGGCCGAGATGCCGGAGGCGACATCTACGTCGAGAGCCAAGCCATTGCCGCTCAAGTCGTTGCTGCTAATCACCACTGTGGCGGTCAAATCGCTGTTTTCTATTTGAATGGCCGCACCAGTCATGCCACCAATCGCATTGTTGGAGATGGTGGTTGCAAGCAAAGCTCCCTCGTCTCCGTCGATCAAAACACCTGCGTCAGCGCCTGACAAATCGTTGGACGAAATGGTTCCTCCGGAAGCGGCCGAGCGAAGACACGCAGCCACGGCATAAGAGCTTCCGTCGAGTGTAAGTCCGCTCATGTCAAAGGTCACACCGCCAGCGACGCTGATCATCGCGTCCATGTTGCCCGTCGCATCCAATTCAGCACCCTCGGTGCTGCGCAACGTCAAATCCTTGGAAACCGTCAAAGTTCCATCCACGCTGTGCGTTCCAGAGAGGACCTCCACAACATCTCCAGATGAAGCCAAATCAAGGGCAGTCTGAATGTCAAGGCTTGAGCTGACTTCCCACGCTCCCGACTCCAAATTGCGCACTGCCAATTCAGAAAACAGACC
This sequence comes from uncultured Flavobacteriales bacterium, assembly GCA_965658245.1. Taxonomy (GTDB): domain Bacteria; phylum Bacteroidota; class Bacteroidia; order Flavobacteriales_D; family Sanyastnellaceae; genus UBA11663. Next base: position 3,422 of record CBFHRO010000095.1, on the reverse strand, counting down.
TGTTGCCTGAAGACCGAGGAGACCCAATTCAACACTTGATTCCTTGGTCAAGACATAAGAAGTCAGTGAATGTGGGTACGTGGCACTTCCTTGCATGCGGTGGTTGTATGCCTCAGGCACAAACACATTTGCCGAAGCATTGTACAACGCATCCGAAGCGTCCACAGTCGAAGCGACAATCTCAAAACCAGCAGGATCGTTCGATTCAATGGTGTAAGAAATACCACCAGAAAGATTCAAGGGCTCTTCAAAGACGAGGTCATCATTGGGCTGACCCTCGTAATCCCCGATGTACATGCTGATGTCTCCAAACGTGTTGTTGTACGAAGTCACATCGCTCACCGTCACATTCTGAGACGCACCAAGACCCAAGCCCGTCAATCCGTTTCCATGAACCGTGATGTCCGTGATGTAGTTCCGACCAGAATCGTCGTTGGTTCCGGTCAAGGAGATGCCATTTTGTTGGGCCCCTGTTGCGGTGACACCCTGAACGAGGGTGTTGGACGTGTTGGGCTGGATGTGAATGCCAAACACAGCACTGCCGTTTCCATCCATGGTGAAGTCTTTCAAGACAACGCTGCTTGCGGTCACCTTCAGCCCATAAGAACCTGAAATCGTTCCGCCAGTTGGGCATTCGATGATGACACCGCTTTCGCTCTCACCTTGAAGCGTCAAAGCCTTGTTCACGTCAATGGTCGTCTCGATGGCGTAGGTGGTGTTGTCGGCCATGGTGACGACATCTCCCGCGTCTGCGCGGTCAATGGCGTCTTGGATGGTCAGCCCCGATTGGACCTCCCACTGGTCTGCAGTCAGGTTGTACACGGCCGCGCCTTCGAGGCCATATTCAGCCGCGTCGAGCGCCTGCGCCGTTCCAATGGCGGTGGCGAGGTTGCCGGCTTCCACGAGGGTGGCCAAAGACGCCTCGTTGTAAGGTGGCGGCAAGGGCAAGCTGGTGTAGTTGGCAAAAAACACGCGGTCAAAAGAAGACGGGATCAGCACGTCGGCTGCACTGCCATCAATGGAGTAGGTAATCTCATCGGCGCCGTCGAGCTGCTCAATAATGAAGCCGCCCGAAAGGTTGAACGTGCCGGTGAACAGGATGTTGGAGGACGTCTGAGCGTACGTTCCGGTGCCTTTGTAGACCCCGACGTTCCCGCCTGAGATGTCAGATGCGGAGACGCCCACAGAACCGGCGATGCCGAGGATGTACTGGACGTTGCCGGAGCCGGAGATGTCGCTGACCGTGGCGTTCGTGACACCGGAGAGGCCGATGCCGTTGGAGCCGGTGTTGTTGATGGTCAGGCCCGACAACGTTGCGCCATCGGTGCCCGGTTGGACGTGGATGCCGAAGGTGGCATTGCTGTTGGCCTCCAAGGTGAAGTCCTTCAGGGTGGCGCCCGCGGTCACTTGGATGCTGTTGGCGCCTCCGAGGGCAGCCTCGCATGTCAGTACGGTGCCGGCCTCAGACTGGCCTTGCAAAGTCACAGCCTTGTTGACAGAGATCGGCGATGAGATGTCGTAGTTGCCATCCCGAATCTCAATCACGTCACCAGCGGATGCGGCGTCGATGGCATCTTGGATGCCGGTGTACCCCGCCCCCGTCGTGAGGTTGGTCACATCGTATTCGACCAACGTAAACGACGCCGTGTAGTTTGCGCTGTTGTTGCTGTCGTACTTGGTTTCAGAACAATCCTCTGCAGCAGAACCTCCCTGAGCGTCCCAGTAAACCTCGAGGGTGTAATCCCCTGCAGTCAGTCCTTGGAGCAAATCAATGTTCGCTGTGGTGTTGTCCCACTTTTGGTTTCCACCTCCAAGGTCGGCCGCAAAGGCCAACACAACAGGGTTGAAACTGCCGGGAGTGCTGCCGGTCTCATAAACCCGGTAATGCAGGTTGCCACCACACACGTTGCCATCGCCGGCTTTGTTGGTTTTGATCTCACCTCCTTCCAAGGTCAATGAGCCGTCGGTGTAGAAGTTCCCGAAATTGGAGTTCGCGAAACCAGACGCTGCGTCACCATTGATGCCTCCTGCGAGGTATGACGAGGTTCCGTCATTGACAATGACATAGGTCTGTGTGATTTCCCAAGGGTAAGGGAAATCGTCCATGGCTTGCACCTGCGGCAAGCCGGAAAGAGCGAACAAGCCCGCCACCGCCCCAAGCTGAATCCAGCGAGAGAACGACGCCCCCGCACCCTCATGGGCAAGGGAGTCTCGTCTGAGACGATTGGCATTGTGAGATGCCCACTGATCGAGCACATTAGCAATGTGCTGATTTTTAGTCACTTGCGACATAATCGCTGACAGGAAAGTGAGAATAGACTGCATATCAATTCTAGTTTGGACTCCTAAGATACGCGATAAAACAACAAAATACCCCGACTAATCGGTGATTTTTTGTGCCGAATGGTTTATTTCACGCTCGTAATGGTCCGTTGTTTTTTGGAGTTCACACTCCTACGGCCCCGCAACCACAATGGTTTCACTCTATGTAATTGCTTGACATATTATATGCGGATATCGAAAAATAATTATCTCGATTTTTTTTCCACCTCCCTCTCCGAGACTTCCACACAAATGACCGATTCAAGGCTCTCAAGCGAACCTCCGATCCAGAAATATTCCATTGATTTCAATACACTCAGCCTGATTCATGCCATTTTTCATCCCACCACTCGCCACGTGACCCCACACGAACCAGGAATCACCAGGCATCCCTCGGGCTTCATTTTTATGTCCCTGATATAATGTCGTTTCGGCGAAAAAAAATGTCCTGGAAACCTCCAGGACATTGTTTCAATCAATAGTCATCGTCGAGTGCGCCCCAATCGCGACTGCCTCCCCCTCCCTTGGGTCTGCGCTTCAACTTCACGTCGCGTGGACCGTCGGCGTACTTGTCAGGCTTGCCTTTCTTTTTCTTCTTGTCGCTTTTGCGCGATTTGGGCGCATCCTTGAAACTCCTGTTGCTGGGCGCCGCCCCCCCAGGTCCTCCTCCTTCTGGTGAAAAGGGGCGATCTCCTGGACGACCTCGACCTCCAGCCCCACCGGGGTTGGAATCTGCACTTCTGCTTTGGACTCCTCCTTCTCTTGGCTTCCTCGGCCGATCCTCCGCCTCCTTCACCACCATCCGAAAACCCATGAATTCTTGGCCATTCATTTCTGTGATGGCCTTTTCACCCCCCTCCTTGGTTTCCATCTCCACAAAACCAAAACACTTGCTCTGGCCCGTGTCCCGGTCTGTCACCACTTTGACACTTCGTACGGGACCCATCGCCCCAAACCACTCCAACAAATCAGATTCAACCGCATCTCGGTTGAGCTTGGCAACAAAGAGTTTCATGTGAAGACGTCCAATCAATTTAGAATTCATCGCAAAATAAAGGAGAAAGTTGATTGACGGTCTCAAATCAGGCCACCTTTGTTTG
>CBFHRO010000094.1:0-5455 GCA_965658245.1 uncultured Flavobacteriales bacterium | reverse complement strand
AGCATGTTGAGTTGGTCGATGTTGGCGGGCAACGCGCCCAATTTCATGCCGCTCAAGTCGAGGTAGACCAATTTGGGAATCTCGAGCACCTCGGCAGGGAGGGGCTGGCCTACGAGGTCAGGGTCGGTCAGCGGGTTGAGCGACAAGGACACCCCCCCAATGGTCGTGGTCAACTTGGCGCCGAGGCGCTGGGCCATGGTCATTTCGGCCGCTTCGGTGGCGGACGCTTCGGCGCTGCCGGCCACAAATTCAGCGTTCCACTTCGCCAAGACATCGCCCATTTCCATGTAGCGATCACCGGCCAAAATCATGGCCACATCGCGGTTCTGGGAGCGCTTGCCGATGGCGCTCTTGAAGTCTGGCGCCTTTTCGCGTTCGACTTCTTCTTCTGAGGGCATCACAAAGTCAGGGTTGGCCACAGAAGAACGACGGCGCTTCATGAGGCGGTCCATCAACTCGTCACACTTCGCAAGGGAGGTGTCGTCACCCACTGCCAATCCGCGCGCGACGGAGATGGCCTGGGCGCATTGGACGTATTCATCGCGGTACAGGTGGGCCACAGCGAGGTTCAGGTTGATGCCGGTGGCAACCTTCTTGGTGACCTTGGCTTTTTTGTCGGTGAAATCGGTCATGGTTGCCCACTCGTTCCACACCCCAATGGGTCCTTCAAGGGCGTCGAAGTTGCCCGTTTTGAAAGCTTCGAGGGCCTGTTCTTGCGCCGTTTCGAGGGCGGTGTAGTCGTGCTTGCCCTTGCCGACGTAAATCTCCACATCGTGCTTGGTTTCCAAGAAAAACAGGCGCTCCTCCATTTCGTCGATGACCTTGCTCAACTGCATGAGCACAGCCTTGCGGCGAACAAACGCGCGTCCCTCGTAGCTGGTGAGATAGTTGCGAACCGCCATGGGATTGTCAAACATCAAGCGACCTGACGTGTAGCTCAATCCACCCAAGGGGCCTGACTCCATGGTGGCGATTTTTTCGTTGCCGCATCGGATGGAGTTGATGGAGTTGATTTCGTAGCCGTCAAGCACGTTGCCGTTGCCGTCGGAAATGGTGACGCGTACTGGCATGCTGTGTTGGAGCACGGCGTAGTAGGTCTTGGCGTCTGAGTTTTTCTGGGAAGCCGATTGGATGTTGGGCTCGGGGTACGTTTCTGGACCAAGGGCTACATCCACCACGCACGTGGGCATGTCGTCCACAATGGTGGCTTCACGTCCCAAGCTGAAGTACTTCATGTTCTCCAAGCGCTCGCCGTCCTTGATGATTTTGATGTTGCCCCCAAAACGGCGGAGGTCGTCCAAGGTGAAGAAGTTGGGGTCGGCGTGCACGAAGAAGGCCACCTTGTCCACAATGCTTTCGGGCACCGTAGGAATGGTGGTAACATCAATTTTGGTGGTTTTGGAACCACTGCGTTGTGCCCAAGAAGCGGGCATCCACAGCAACATGGCAAAGGCCACACTGAGCGCGCGAGAGAGAAGAGAAGTCGAGGTCATGATGGTGTTTTCAGTCGATGTGACCCGAAAGGTAATTCAAGTGGCAGTCTCACGGGCGCTGCCCCGGTGCGCGAAAACGCACCACGTCATTTGGACGCTTGTTCAAGTGTTTGGTCCCCATGCCTTTGACCCGCTTTCGCCACATCTCAAAGCTTTTCCGCTTCAAGGACCGACGCATGAGGGCACGCACGTCGTTTTCCTTCAACCCAAACTGCCATTCAATCGCCTCAAACGGCGTTCGGTCTTCCCACGCCATTTGGATGACCCGGTCCAAATCTTCCGCAGGCCAATCCTTCCAAGGAAGGTCGGCGCGCTGTACCTGGTCAGCGGGCTTGCCGGATTTTTGAGGCGCGTTGGAATGGTCCACCTGGAAGTGACACCCCAAACGGCCCAATGTTCACCGCTGCGCCCCATCTTGGGGTCATGAATCGAATCCCATGCTTGATGGCAGGCGCCGTGTTGCTGGCAGCCTGCACCACCGAATCGCCAGAGAAGGCGGTCGGGCCCCTTGACGACTACCACGCCACAGGAAACTGCGCCATGACCCTGAGTGAGGAAGACCTCACGTTGCGGGCAGCCAAACATGGCGAACCAGGCGTCACCATGGTGGAGCTGAGCAACGGATACAGCGTATTCACCCAACAATTTGGAGAGAGTGAAGACGTGAAGGTGCTGGTGCTTCATGGCGGGCCTGCTTGCACCCACGAATACATGCTCAATGTGGCGTACCAAATGCCAGGCCACGAGGGTCTCTCGGACGTGGGCGAGGCAGAGGTGCACATGTACGACCAACTCGGAAGTTTCTACAGCGACCAGCCGTCGGAAGACCTCTGGAACATCGAGCGTTGGGTCGAGGAAGTGGACGAGGTTCGACGCACCTTAGGCATGGACTCCACCAATTTTTACTTGCTGGGGAACAGTTGGGGCGGCATCCTCGCCATGGAGTATGCGTTGGCTTATCAAAACCACCTCAAGGGTTTGATTGTGTGCAATATGCAATCCTCCATTCCTGATTACGCGGCGTACAATGTGTCGACACTTCGTCCCCAAATGCGGCCGTCACTGGTCGACTCTTTGGAGGCGTTTGAAGCTGCCGAGGATTACCAAAACCCGACCTACCTCGAGCTCATCGACAAGGAGTTTTACCGCAAGCACGTCTGCCGGTTGGAGACATGGCCCGAAGAGGTTGTGGGCTCGTTTTCCCGACTCAATTACAAACTGTACGATTTGATGCAGGGGCCGAGCGAATTCAAAGTCGGAGGCCGAATCATCGATTGGGACATCACCCCGCGACTTGGAGAAATCAGCGTTCCCACATTGATGGTGGGGGCGACCCACGACACGATGGACCCTGCCGCGATGGCCCGTCAAGCGACCTTGGTGCAACAGGGGCGCGCCCACATCTGCGAGAACGGATCTCACCTTGCACTTTGGGATGACGCCGAGGTCTTTTTCGAGGGCGTCACGCGGTTTGTTCGTGACGTCGAGCAAGGGCAATTCGCCCCTTGAGCGCGTACCTTCGGAAGATGAAAGTCTTCGAAATTGGACTGATGGGTGTGGCGCTGGCATGCGCGGCTGGTCCTGTGGTCGCCCAAATCACATTGGACAACGATTTTGCCGATTGGGCGTCGATTTCCACTGCGGGGACGGTGTCCACAAACACACACGTGCTGAGTGGCGCGGCGACGTCCAATGCGGATTGGGTGTTTTGGAAGGTGACACTGGGCGAGGATTTGGCCTTGGATGAGACTGTCATTCCCCATGGTCTTCAGCTGTGGGTTGACACCGACGGCAATCCCAACTCGGGATGGATTCAAGACGACATGGGGGTGGAGCTGGTGCTTGATTTTCCCCAAAATGAAGTCATCCGCTACAACGCAGGTGGGGTGGCGACCGTGCTGAGCTTCAACAACATTGGTCTGCACGGCGCACCGACCTACAGCGGCGACATGTTTGAGTTGGCGCTGAACCGCGGCATGTCTGGGGTCGGCAGCAACACGCTGACGTGGCAATGGGTTGACACCGACCATGACGAAGTGTGTCCCGCCACCCCCGCGGCACTGACTTTGAACAACGAAGCCGTGGAATATGACGTGGTTCCTTTGGAGCGCGGCGCCGGCACGCAGCTTCGGGCCATGTGGTGGAACGTCAACCGCCGCATGGACCAAAATTCCGCGGCGGCGTCCATGGGACGTATGGTCGCTGCATTGCAGCCCGACGTGATTGGATTCAGCGAGGTCGACGACGTCTCGGCATCCTACGTGAAGGGCTTGCTTGAATCGTGGCTGCCTGGCACCACGTGGAATGTGGTGAAGGACGATTACGACTTGATGGTGGCCAGCACGTGGCCGTTGGGCGAGTCGTTCTCAGGCGTCTACCGAAGCTTCCCTGTGGTGATCGAAACCGAGGACCTGTACGGTGTGCCGACGCTCTTCACGTCTTCCCATCTGAAGTGTTGCGGCGGGTTGACCAACGAGCAGAAACGCCAAAGCGAGGCCGACGAATACATGGCCTTCCATCGCGATGCGATGACGGCAGGCGGGGCGATTGATTTGCCGGAAGGGGCGCCGATTCTGTTTGGGGGCGACCTGAACATGGTGGGGCTCGAGGCACCGATCTACACCCTCGAGTCGGGCGACATTTTCGACGAAGCCGAATACGGTCCGGATTTCGCCCCGGACTGGGACGGCACGGGCATGTTGCAGGTGGCCGCAGTGCAAGCCGACCGTGCGATGGACTACACGTGGCGGAACGACAACGGTTCCTACATGCCGGGCAAGTTGGACTATGCCTTGGTGTCTGACGGGGTCTTGGAGGTGACGCGGTCGTTTGGACTCCAAACCTCAGACATGACCGGCGCCCGACTTGGCGACTACGGCCTCTACGCCAACGACACGTGGAACGCCTCCGATCACCTTCCGGTCGTCGTGGACGTCGCGTTGATCGGGTCCCAAGTCATGGACGCAGACCTGGACGGGGTCCCTGACGCGTTCGACAACTGCGTCGACTTTCCCAACCCAGCCCAAGCCGATTTCAATAGCAACGGGGTGGGGGACTGGTGCGAAGACAGCGACCAGGACGGCCTTTGGGATGCAGACGAGCTTTTCTTTGGCACGGATCCCCTCGTGCAGGACTCGGACGGCGACGGACTGACGGACGGGGCGGAGATGGACCTTTTCAACACCGATCCGCTCAGCGACGACTCCGATGGAGACGGGGTGTCAGACGCGCTGGAATTGCTCTTCCCGCCCAACACCGGCACGTGTCCCGGCGACCTCAACGGGGACAGCGCGGTCACGGTGGCAGACTTGCTGCTGCTGCTCGGTCAAATTGGGTTGGCCTGCTGAATGCAGGTCAGGGTGTTGGAAACCTGAGAATTGCAGACTCTGAATGGCGGCATGCCCCGCCTACCTTGAGGGCATCAATTCTCATTTCATGAAACACCTTTTTCTCTCTTTGGCAGCCCTGTGTGCTGTGACGTTCGGAGGCTGGGCGCAGTGCTCCGCAGATTTTGACTTCATGGGCGCGTCGTTCGGCATCAGCCCTAATCCTCTCGAGGGTGAGGCTTTTGAGGATGGTTACGTCAACTCACCTTATGAAGATGTCATTCATGTGTTGACACCAGCCTTGTCCAGCGACATCCCTGATTTGCCTGTTGAATTGCCCATTCCACTTCCCGTGGACAGCATCACTTTAAACAGCATTACGTTGGTGGGCGAAGAAGGAGAGACCATTGCCCTGGAAGAGATTGGCTTGACCTTGACTCCCAACAACAACGGAGCCAGCGGCAATGCGTTCACCTTCCTTGGAGGGGGGCAATACTGCGCCACCTTGGCGGGAGTACCCGATTCGGCAGGAATCTTCATGGCCAGCCTCAATGTCACTGGATATGTGGCTGTTTTCGGTTCGCCATTGCCTTACGAGTTCCCTTTTGAGGGATTTTCGTTGTTGATTTCTGCGGA
>CBFHRO010000093.1:0-5772 GCA_965658245.1 uncultured Flavobacteriales bacterium | reverse complement strand
CATCCTCAATGACGTCGTAGCAACTTTCAGGAAACAAGCCGTAATACGCAAGTGCGGCAGGGGCGGGTTGCGCTGAAACGCCTGGGGCAACGGGAATGCTGTTGCATGAGACCGTTGCGTTTTGGGGCTGAGACAAAAATTGCGGAAGCAGGCTGTTGCCATTGCAATCCACTTCATTGGATTCGGGATACGAACAAGGGCTTGAGGCGAGAGGAGGGTCGGTGGCTTGCGGGTTGAAATTGCATGCCCAAGGTTCTTGACATCCGGGGATTTCAAGGGCGTTGCAAATGCCATCCGCGTCAAAATCCAAGTAGCAATTTCCGTCGCAATCGTAGAGCCCGCTCGGGTAGATGTCTTCTGCAAAAATGCAGATGTCGTTGTTGACCAACTCAGCAAAGGGGTCGTAATTGCAAGCGTTGGGAATGAAGCAATCACCTTCACAAATCCCGTTGAAAATGATGTCCAAATCATAGGTTGCGACCGCAGACCCAGTCCATGCATTTTGGATGGTCACACTCCAAGTCCCCGTTCCATCGAGGCCGAACGTGTTGGTGTTCAGCGTGTAGGTGTAAAAGCCGTTCTGTGTTGTGCTCCAGTTCCCCGGCCAGGAGTTGGCCGCTCCCGTACCCACGTCGGTGCAACCGCCTGTGGGGTTGATGTTCCATCCTCCCCAAACAATGCATTCTCCATTGGGGGCGTACAAATAGACCATCATGTCTGCAGGGTAACTCGCGCCCGTTCCAGAGAAGTTCAAATTGAACGTCACGGAAGTCAAGGTGCCACCGAGGGTGGCAGATTCGGCGTCAGTTTGACCTGAGCTAAGCTGGCTGAACATGCTCATTGTGTAGTTGCATGCTTGCGCGCAGACGTCTGTATTCAGCGCGAACAACAACGTCAGCAGGAGAGGCAGGGATCGTTTTGTCATGAGATAGGGAGGAACGGCAATTTACAACACGTTGTGAAGAGCGTCAGAATTCTTCCAAACGTCGATTGAAAAGGGCATCATCGCCTGGATTCGATTCATCCGCACGCGTTGCCAAACACACTGAGCAATTCCAACAAATCGGCAACGGTGGTGGCGCCGTCCCCGCTGACATCCGTCGTGCATCCTTCCGTGCAGCCGAACTCGGCCAGAATCTCCAACAGATCGCTCACTGTGACGGAATTGTCTCCATCGACGTCGCCGAGGCAGGTGTCGAGCACGCAACTCTCGTCGTCAAGCACCGCATCCGGGTTGTAGTTGATGGCCGCTTCATTCGTACACCCCAATTCGCCGAGGTGAAGCACAAACGAACCAAACACTTCTTCCTGACTGAATGGAAACCCAAAGACGGTCACCCAACCGGTGACGTAGATGTCGATGCGGTAAGACCCCGGTGCAGTTGGGGTGCCGTTGATGGAGGCACAATATTGATTGCCCCCCAAGAAAGAGCAGGGGTTTCCTGAATCTCCCGCATTGTTGCAATTGACTTGGAGCCCGACCTCTTCCAAGGAGTACACCGACAAGGTGTCATTCAGGTCGACCAGCACGACGGACGACAAAGACGCACTGTCAAGCGGCGTGGTCGGCAAAAAGGGCAAGGTCGGGTCGATGTCAAGGACAAATTCAGGCAACAAAATGTGCAAGATGTCCTCATAGTTTTCGCCGATGACGCCTGGGGCAAATGACTCCCCGAGGTCAGGGTCAGGCGACACGCCAAGGGTGGCGGCGCCAAAATCGTAGTCCGCTGTGCATTGAGCCCACCCTTGGACCGAGGTCACCACGGCCAAGAGCAAGAACAGAGAACCTGTGAGGATGCGTTTCATCTTTTGAAATGTGTGGGGTGAATCAAAAACAGTCCATGCCAAAATTCGCCAGCAATGCAAGCAAGTCGTCCACGCTGACGGCATCGTCACCGGTCAAATCGGCCTCGCAATTGTCAACACAGCCAAAATCACCGAGCATTTGAAGGATGTCGGCCACGGAAATCACCAGGTCGCCATTCAAATCCCCCACGCATGCAGGGAATGTGCACGACCCATCGTCCGAATTGGCGGCAGGGTCGAAGTTGGTGGCCGAAGGGTCGGTGCATCCGAAGACAGTCAGAATTTCGGTCCCCTCCACAAGACCATCGCAATTGTTGTCCAAGTCTTCACCTGTCCCATCGGCGCCATTGTACACGGTGGCGTTGTTGTCGTCGCAATCTTGGTCGTTGAACGCATAGGGCAACGCATTGTCTGGATCGCATGCATTGACCGGGACGTCAGGATCTCCATATCCATCGCCATCCAAGTCTTGGTACACTTCCAGTCCATCAAACACGACGACTTGGGTGCTTTCGTTGAAGCTTGCCACCACGGTCTCGGTCAAGGTCAATGTGGCTGTGGTGCTGTTTGAAACCGTCAAATCTCCTCCTTCGATGGGGGTGAAATCACTGGACCCCAAAAAGTCGTCTCCTGTAAACACCCCATCGCTGTCGTAGAAGGCAATGTTGTACGTCGTGCCTGGTTCGAGTGGGATGCTAAATCCGCCCAGGGTGGGCGTCTCGTTGCCGTCGGCATAGGCAGAAGTGAAGATACCGCCCTCTGGTCCGCTCAGAACGAAATACGGGTCGGGTGCACCGAACACGTCTTCGATGTCCTGTCCCCAACCGCCACCGAGAGAGGTGATGTTGACTTGGGTCAAGGCCAATTCAGACACCTCCGTTTGCACATTGACCGTGTAGGTTCCGGCAGAATCGTAAGAAAATGAGGGGTTGAACGCGGAGGATGTTTGGCCATTGCCAAAATCCCAGAGGTAGGTGGTCCCGTTCCCCTCGATCAAATTGGTGCCTTGGACTTCGAATGGCACGCATCCTTGGGATGCACTCAGCGAAAAGCTCGATGGACCTTCGCTGTCCTCTGCGGGATCCACCACAAGCGGCAGGCTGAAGCTTTCATTTACGGTTTGCTGAAAGCCAAACGCAGAGACGAGGACCGTCACATTGATGTCCACGAAGAACGAGCCACTGACCAAGGGCGTGCCGCACACCACGGAACAACCGTAGTATTCCCCATTGCTGGGTTGGTAGACCCCGTCAGGATTGTTGGGGCTGAACTCCAGGCCAAAGGGAAGCCCCGTCACTTGAGCGATGGTGACCGTCAAGAGCGTCGCCTCCAAACCAGACCCCGGATCCACCACGGATGGGGGCAAATTGAACGAGGCGTTGGCAGAGTAGGGCTCACCTTGGGTGGCGTTGGGCAGTTGTTCCGGACAAAGCACCGGAAAGTCGACCGCCACACAGGACAAATCCGGTTCGCAACTATCGCATTGTGCACCTGCGTAGCTTATGCAAACCAAGGCGCACATGGCCGTCAAAATGATTCTGGCAAGGGGCTTCATGACATAATGAGGTTAGCAGTCCGATCCAAATGCGGCCAAAAGAACGAGGATGTCGGACACGTTGACACTGTCATCTCCATTGACATCAACCGTGCAGCCGGAAGTGCAGCCAAACTCAGACAGCACGGCAAGCACATCGGCCACTGAGATGGCGCCGTCCGCATTGACATCTTCAGGACAAGGATTCTGCTCCGCTTCGTCCGCATCAATCAAGCCGTTGCAGTCGTTGTCCAGGCCCATGCCAGTGCCAGGGGCGCCGGGATACATGGTCGAATTGGCATCGTTGCAGTCTCCGCTCAGGAACACCGTTCCTGCAGGCGCAATGGCAGCACATGTCGTCCCCATCAGATCGCCACCATGCCCGTCGTTGTCGCTGTCGAGGAAGTACGACAGTCCGAAGGTGCAACTCCCGTCGTCTGTGTTGGCGTTGCCGTCGTAATTGCAGGCACTGGCATCGGTGCAGCCCGGCACATCGGTCCCTCCAGCATCCACGCAGAAGTCGTGGGTGGCCTGGGCGCCAAAGTTGCCGCCATCCACCATTTGGGCAAGGACGGTGTTGTCGCCATCCTCCAAGGTGTAATTGCCCACCACGCCGCCAAACTGAAGTCCATCTCCATAGCTGTCGTTGACGGTCAAGGTGTAACACCCCGTTGCCACACAAGCAGAAGAGGTGTAGGTGGTTTGGGTCCCATTGTAAGGCCCACCTTCCATGACCACATTTCCTCCCTCATCGGTCACTGCCCATGTGGTCTCACCAGGATAGTTGTCGGTCAGCAGGGTGAGCGTCAAGGTGACCCCATTGAGGACGCAGGACCCATCATCCACCACAGCTGCCGGCTCGTAGTTGCACGCCGCGGGGTTCGTGCAGCCACCGCACGTGCTGTTGTCGCCACCGCAAATCCCACAGTCATCATTCACCGTGCACGAACCATCGTCGTTGATGGCTTGCGGGCTGTAATTGCACGCGGTGGGGTCGGTGCACCCATCGTCGGGATTGAATCCGGTCGGATATCCGTCCAACACAAGGGTGCCAGACCCCGTAGGATCGAGGTACTGGCTGACGCCGAGGCCCCAACTGACATCGAAGCGACCATAGTAATCGTAGGCGCCGTTGTTCACTGAGCCAGAACAAGCGGCAGCGCCTCCATAGAGTTGGCCAATGATGCGGTGGTCTTGGTTGAATAAAGGAGAACCTGATGACCCTGGTTCAGTCACGCCCAATTCCCATTCGTCAATCCACCACACCTGGGCTCCAGCAGCAGTGCTGGTATAGGGTGCATCGTCTTCGAAACAGATTTTTTTGACATCGCCGGAGGGGTGGTGGATTCCCACTGCGCTCGTATGGTTGGCTGACGACGCATCCCATCCTGCATATTCCACATTCCACGAAGTGGGAGGGGTGGAGCTCAATTCAATCAGTGCCACATCTGAATTGCCATTGTTCACAAGCAATGTTCCCCCGGAAATGCTGTTGTTGGTCGGTCCAGTGCTCCCGGTGCAAGTCGTGCTTTCGTGGTTGAAGTAATACGTCCAAGTGTTGGGGTTGCCCAAACAGTGGTTGGCGGTCAAGAAATACGGGGTGCCATCGTTGGCGGTGTTGTTGACCAAAGCGCCACTGCAGGCGGCAAATCCGCCATTGACAATCAACGCCACCGATTGGTTTTCCACTTGCCAATCGTCGCCTTCTGGGCAATTCACGTTGATGTTGCATGCGCCACTGTTCCCAAAGGGACCCATGGGGAGCATTTGAGCTTGAATCTCTGCTTCGCGACGAAGGAGGGAACGGTAGCCTTGAACGACTTGCGAAACCACAATGCTTCCAGTTTCAGGAATGTTGAGGGGCTCACGGTATTCAATCACCGCTTGCGCTCCTTCAACCAAACTCAGTGCAAGACCCTGCCAATCCTTTTGGTTCTCGTGATTGAACGCGCCAATGAAGTCCGTTCTTTCGCCATTCCAAACAAACAACTCACCCCCCTTGGGGACTGAAAATTCAGAGAGGTAAAAGCTCCAACTTGTGGCATCCTCGGCCTGCACGGCAATTCGCCATACGCGCATGCCTTCTTCTTCACTCCACTGGCCAGCATTGTCCATGGTCCAACTCACCTCATGTTCAATGCCAAATCGCCAAGGCGCATCTTTCATGGTGGCTGTCACGGCATCTTCTGCGGCAAGCACCTCCAAGTCAAGGGCGTCAAATGTGTGCCAAGACAACGAGGGTTCCCACGTGGTGTTCCACCCAAGGGGTTGTCCTCCATGGCCAAGTTGTGAGAAGACTTGAAATGGCAGCGCCAACAGGCAAAGGATGAGGAGACGGCTGATTAGAAATGGGTTCATGGTCATTGAAGTTTGTGCCGGTGGGGATCTAACGTATGCCTCAAAGTAGCAGTTAAGAGGGGATTGTCTTTGGA
>CBFHRO010000092.1:0-5906 GCA_965658245.1 uncultured Flavobacteriales bacterium | reverse complement strand
CAGGAGGGCTTCTTCGACGTAGCGGTCCACCTCCTGGGTCACCATCATGGCGGCAGGGCGGTTGAGGTCGCGCACTTTGCTGCCATTGACCCACGAGAGGAAATCGGACACGCTGTAGTCTTTGCCAGCCACGCTGAACAAGGTGCGTCCCAATTCGCTGCGGCGCACGCCTTCCAGCGGATGGCCGGGATGGAACAAGCTGTCCACCTTGGTGGCCGCGAGCTTCAGCGCTTCCAAACGACGGCTGCTCACAGAGGTGCCATATTCCGTTTTCAGCTTGTTGACAAACGACGTCTTGGTGATCTCGGCGCGGCTGTCGCGACGCACCTTCTTCGACAATTCGCGTCGGCTCTCTTCCAACGTCGGCAGGGTCTTTTTGTCGATGAGCTTGAGGATGTGGAAGCCGTAATCGGTGCGAACCGGTCCCGCAATGTCGCCTGGCTCGTCCATGGCAAACGCCGCGTTTTCAAACGCCTCCACCATTTTCCCTGTGCCAAACCAAGGCAGCACCCCGCCCTTGTTCGCGGTCGACGGGTCTTCGCTGTACTTCATGGCCATGGATTCAAACGATTCGCCGCTCATGAGCATGCGCTTGACCTCCATGATTCGGCCTTCGGCGTTGGCCACTTGATCTTGCGGTGCATCCTTGGGCATGCGCACCATGATGTGGGCCACCTTGACCTCACCCCGTGCCTTGCGCTTGCCGTTGACCTTCAAAATGTGGTAGCCAAAGCGCGTACGAACCACCTTGCTGATTTCACCTTCCGCGGTGTTGAACGCCGCGTTTTCGAAGGGATAGACCATTTGAAAGGCGGTGAACCAGCCCAAATCGCCACCGTTGCTCGTCACCGAAGGGTCTTCGCTGCCGCCTTTGCTTCGCGCAACGGTTTCAAAGTCCTCGCCGTTGACCACCCGCGTGCGCAACGCCTGGATGCGGTTCCAAGCATTCAAGGTGTCGGCAGGGGAGGCGTTGGCATCCACGCTGATAAGCATGTGACTCGCCCGAACTTCCATGCCTTTGCGCTCAAACGCCTCGTCGACAAGTGCATCGAGCAAATCGCCATCGACCAAGTAGGGACGGGCCAATTGGGTGCGGTAACCGGCCAATTCTTTGTTGAAGGCGGCCGCGGTGTCCATGCCCAGGGCCTCGGCCTCGAGCACCTTCAGCTTGAAGTTCACAAAGAGCTCCATGTAGTCGTCCAGCGCCTCAATGGTGTACACGCTGTCGCGGTTGTTCTTGCCGTAGACGTGCTTGAAATCCGCCAGGGTCACCAACTCGTTGCCGACTTCGAGGACGTAGGTTTGTTTGGGGTCCATCGGTGCGCCTTCGCGCTGTGCCCGCGCTGAGGAAGAGGTCAAGACCAAGGCCGCTGCCGCGACCATCCATGCAAATTGTTTCATGGGAGTGTTGTGATTCGATTCGTGCGTGCGCTTCTCCAAAAGCCAAAACGCACCGAAAGTTCCGTCAAATTGTGCAATCAAGGCAAGCGTCCTTCGAGAGGTTTCTTCGATAAGGTTTGTGAACAGGTCAGCACACCGATGAACGGGTCATCGCCCAGAGATGTCGCGGCCGAAGCCGCTGCGACCGCCTCAGCGAATGCTGTAGTTGGGGGCCTCGCGGGTGATCATGACGTCGTGCGGGTGGCTTTCCTTCACGCCCGCAGAGGTGATGCGCACAAAGCGTCCCTTTTCACGCAGCTCACCCAAATCCGCAGACCCGCAGTAGCCCATGCCCGCGCGAAGACCGCCCATGACTTGGTGCATGACCTCGGTCACGCTGCCTTTGAACGGCACGCGGCCGCTGATGCCTTCGGGCACGAGCTTCTTCAAGTCGTCCTCCGCATCCTGGAAGTATCGGTCCTTCGATCCTTTCTGCATGGCCTCGACCGAACCCATCCCGCGGTACGCCTTGAAGCGACGTCCCTCGTAAATGATGGTCTCGCCTGGGCTCTCTTCGGTGCCGGCAAGCATGGAGCCAATCATGACGGTGTGTCCGCCACCGGCGAGCGCCTTGACAATGTCGCCGGTGTAGCGAATGCCGCCGTCGGCAATCACAGGCACGCCCGTGCCTTCCAGTGCAGCACTGACTTCCATCACGGCTCGGAGTTGGGGCACGCCGACGCCGGCAATCACACGGGTCGTGCAAATCGAGCCCGGCCCAATGCCCACCTTCACGGCGTCTGCTCCGGCTTCCACCAACGCCAGGGCCGCCTCGGCCGTGGCCACGTTGCCCGCGACGATGTCGATGCTTCCAAACGCCTTTTTGACGTCGCGCACCGTGTCAATCACGCCACGGCTGTGGCCATGGGCGGTGTCGACAATCACGGCATCAACACCTGCATCGACCAACGCGGACACACGTTCGTGCGTGTCTGCGGTGACGCCCACGGCGGCCGCCACACGCAAGCGACCGTACTGGTCCTTGCACGAGTTGGGAAACTCGCTCAGTTTGATGATGTCGCGGTAGGTGATCAGGCCCACGAGCTTGCCCTCGCCATCGACAACGGGGAGCTTTTCAATGCGGTGTTCCCGAAGGATTTGTTCGGCCTTGGACAAGTCGCTGCCGTCCCTTGTGACGATGAGGTTCTCGCTCGTCATGAGCTCGGAGATGGGACGGGCGGCCTGCTTTTCAAAGCGCAAATCGCGGTTCGTGATGATGCCGACGAGCTTGCCCGCGTCGTCGGTGACCGGGATGCCGCCAATCTTGTGCTCGCGCATGATGGCGAGCGCGTCGCCCGCGGTGGCGTCTTTGCCAAGCGTCACGGGGTCCTGAATCATGCCGCTCTCGGAGCGCTTCACCTTGCGAACTTCGTTGGCTTGGGCGGCAATGGACATGTTCTTGTGCACCACGCCGATGCCGCCATTGCGGGCCATGGCGATGGCCATCTTGCTTTCCGTGACAGTGTCCATGGCGGCGCTGACAATGGGCGTCTTCAATTGGATGTTCCGAGAGAACGGGGCGTGAAGTTTCACGTCGCGGGGAAGGACTTCCGAGTAGTTGGGCACGAGCAAGACGTCGTCGTACGTCAATCCTTCGCCGAGAAATTTGCTGTCAGTAGAGGCCATGAGTCTGAGTTGAATCGCGTGTTCTCGCAGGCCTTACGAGGGGATCACCGGGTCGCCAAACGCGCCAACAGCGATGCCAAATTCGGTCCGCGATTCGGGCAAATTTAGTGCAGAAGCCACACCCAACCCACCTCGCAGACGGGAGTTTCTCGAAAGTTCACAGAGGCTTATTGGCCGGAGAGCACCGTGACGTAAACCAGTTGGTTGCGCCAGGCTCCGGCGCCGTCGAGGTATTCGACTTGCGCCACGTACACGCCATTGGGGGCCAAACGGCCATCCACGCGTCCATCCCAGGGCTCGTCGATCGAACGGGTCTCGAAGACTTTGGTGCCCCACCGCGTCGACACGGTCATCCGGAAATTGGGGGAATCGCCCTGCGACTCGCCCAAGAATCCCACGCTCGCTTCGCCTGGCGCCCACGGGAACCAATCGTTCAGGTCGTCGGCGTTGGGCGTGAACGCAGAAGGAATCCACACCACGGGCTCCTCCGTCAGGCACACCCAGTTGGAGGCCGCCCCTTGCAGCACCTCATTCGAGTCCGGCACTTCCAGGGCCAACACTTGGTAGCAGAAAATGCCAGGAGAATCGAACGCGTCCTCCACGTTGTCCTCGTAGCTCTCGTCGACGGATGTCACGGTGGCCAGCGATTCGCCCACGACGTTTGGTTCGTTGGATTGTTTTCGGATGATTTCATAGCGGTCCAATCCGTTGCCAAACCCCGAGTAGGGCGTCCAAATCAGGCTGTTCTCGTAAAATCCGGGCGTCGTGCTTTGGAAACCACGCAGTAGCATCGTTTCGGACACTTGGGATTCGGCCACAGCCGCCTCACATCCGTTGTAGGCCACGGCGCGATAGCGGTAGGAGAACTCGTCGGTGTTGCGCTCGACGTCGACGTGCGTCACAGGAAAGCCCAAATTCGCGGGGTACCTCGGCACCAAGGGGATCCAAGAACTGTCCAAGTCGTTCCAACGCTGGAATTCGTACAGGCTCACCTCTTCGGCGAGGGGGTCGGTCGCCAACACGAGCTCCACGCGCGTGCGGTCGATCACCGACACGCGCTTGAGCTCGGGCGCTTCCGGGGCATCGGGATACACAAACGAGACTTCCACCAGGTTGGACGCCGCCTCGTGCGCTTCGCCTCCCACGGCCAACACGCGGTACTCGACCAGGGCCGTCAAGGAAGCGCCCTCGTGAACGACAGACAGGAACGACCCGCCCACCGTGTCGATGCTCGTCCATGCCCCGCCATCTTCACGGTACTGGGGGATGTACTCCGAAACGCCACCGGCCATCCCGATGGGCGGCAGCCAGGCCAGTTGGGCGCGGTCGGTGCAGGGGATTTGGTCTGCGGCCAAAAACACGGTCCGAACGCAATCCCCGGCACCCGCAGGATTGGGGGTGCCATCGTCGTCCACACAATCGTATGCGGCCACCTGATAGCTCTCGGCCTCCGCACCGGCATTGGATGCGGGAATGATGAGGTCAAACGTGTTGGGGTCGTTCACATCGGCCACGATGGCACCGCCCCCAGAATCGAGGCATTTGTAGACGATGTAGCCCAGCGTTTCAGGCTCGGGGTCGAAGTCCCAATGCACATGGGCCAATCCGTTCTCGACGTCCACATGACTGACTTCGGGCGTCTCGCCACCGGCCACGCCGATCACCAAATCTGCCCGGTTGCTCTCGTGAATGTCGAGACCGTTGGAAGCCAGTTGGCGCACGCGGTAGATGAGCACCTGGGCGCATGGTCCTGGGTTGTCGGTGTACGACCCTCCCAAGGGCGAATCGGGCCATGTGCCCACCAATTCCCAGTCTTGGGTCAACTCGCTGAGGCGCTCGATTTGAAAGTCTCCCCCGGCCGCCTCACCCGACAGGGCATAGGGGCTGTTCCATGTCAAGTCCACCGTGCCTGGCGCCGCACCTTCCTCAATGCTGACGTGGATGGAGCACAAGAAAGGAGAGGGGTCTGACACCGATTGCAGTCCGTTCTCCACGGTCACTTGCACGCCGATGTAGCAATGCGCCAATTGGTTGGCGTCGTACAAAAACGAAGGCATGACCCATCCCGTGGGCAACACGAGGTTGCCGTTGACGAACTCGGAGGAGATGATGTGCCATTGCGTGCCGAGGGGGTTTTGGTCCAAATCGAAGACCTTGATTTCGTTCTGGACGAATTCTTCTGCACCCACGGGCGAAAACACGTCCCAGTAGAGCGTGGCATTTCCGGCATTGTTCACGTTGTCCACGTGGGTGAGGTTGGGCGGAGGGAGTTGCGCCCACGCCGCGACGGCGCACGTCCAAAACCCCATGAATGCCGCCAAGGGCTTCCAACAATCGGAGAAAAGTCGTGGTCGAATCATGGTCAAAATCAGGAACCCGGCGTCAACACAACGCACGAAGTCACTCAAAAGTACTGACCGGCCTCACAGCAAAGGGGTTGCGCGTCGTGGATTGCTCACACCCAAGTGTGAGTGGCGGAGGCCTGCATCGTCACGCCCTGGCCTCAGGCTTGATCGCCTTCCTCGCCTTGGTCTTTGTAGCGTTCCGAACCGCCGTATCCGTAGCCATAGCCATACTCGGCACCGTACGTCGCGTAGCCGTACTTGGTGGCG
Organism: uncultured Flavobacteriales bacterium; assembly: GCA_965658245.1. Classification (GTDB taxonomy): domain Bacteria; phylum Bacteroidota; class Bacteroidia; order Flavobacteriales_D; family Sanyastnellaceae; genus UBA11663. Next base: position 228 of record CBFHRO010000092.1, on the reverse strand, counting down.
TAGCGGTTGTAGTAGTAGGCCCATCGCTTGGTCCGCACGCCGTTGAGGACGAAGGAGGCATGCTTGAGGCCGTTTTGGTCAAGCAGGTCTTCGAGGTGTTGGACGCCACGTCGCGAAGATTTGGCCACGTTGGTGACGAGCAGCGCCGTGTCGACGTGCTCCATGAGCACGAGCGCGTCGCTGATCAGAAGGATCGGAGGTGTGTCCAAAATCACGTAGTCGTAGCTC
>CBFHRO010000091.1:0-6067 GCA_965658245.1 uncultured Flavobacteriales bacterium | reverse complement strand
AGAATTTGTAGGTCGCCGACGTGTTGTTGAAGCACCCCGCGAGGCGCCCCGTGTCGACCCTGAAATCCTCTGGCAAGTTCATGAGCCTGAAAGTACCCCAGGCTCATTGAAAAAGGAAGTGGTGCGTGATGGCCTCACGCGAGAGGGTTATTCCTCCACCGCGCGGTAAAGGCGGTGAAGCCAAAAAGAGGCCAGCCCAATCATGGACAGCACGAGGGAGAACCCCCCGGCGAGCCAGAGCGAGTTGTCGTGGATTTGGGCTTGGAGGGCGAACCCACCAAAAATGACCAGCACCCCGAGGGCGAGCAGGACCTGCATGAACGAGTTCTTCTCCACCAAGTTGGCGGCGCGCTCCGTTTGCACGGTCCAATGCAAGCGACTCAGGGCATCTTGCATGGTCTTGCCGTAACACGGAACCTGCGTCTCAGAGCCATCCGACTCTCGAACCGTGACGATGTACTTGTAATACCCAGGGTTGCTGTTGGACGGACGAACGCGGCGACAATCGAGGATGTTGCGGCGGTCAGAGGCCTTCATGGGGATCAGTCGTGAGTGAGGCGACGGATAATTCATGTGAGAAGGAGTAGAAGCGGATGGTCACTGTGTTAGACACTTGCAAAGTGCATTCGTCACGTCACTCCTTGTTGACGCCTTCAACACCAAATCTTTTCCTCCCTGTCATCCCTTGGTCACTTCACCTTCGGGCGAAAGGCGGGCCATCGAAACAAAACCCTACGCAACCCATCGGACTTATTGCCTCAATGTTAATTCAGGGTTAACCAACCTGTCCGAGGGGGGCAATCGGCCGGGCGTTTGGAATGAATGATGTAGGTTGCCGTGAATCCGATTTCAAATCACATCAAATCAAACCCTTACGATGAACCGTTTGACACTTTGGGCAGCCGCTGCTGCCACATTCATGGTCGGCTGCACGCCCGCCCCCATCACCGAGCAAGAAGTCACCGACTTCCTCGAAAACTTCACCGCATCCCAAAACCAAGGCGAGGCCTCCATCGAGCCCTTCAAAGCTGGGTTGGGCGAGGACTTCATGTTCTTTGGACCCGCCGTGGATTCAGCCCAAACCATGAACCGCGACGATGTTGCCGCCGACTGGTTTGACAGTGATACCACCATGACCGCCGTCCACCACATCGAGATCTACGGCGAGAATGCCAGCGTCTTTGGCGTCACAACCGACGACTATGGACGCTTCACCGACAACAGCAAATTCCACGGCATTGTGGGCCGAGAAAATGGCAAATTGGTGTGGAAGCGCTGGTTTGGGGTGAACGACTGGCGCACCACCACCACGATGATGCAACCGCGCACCGAGAGCGACGAGGCTCGTGGCAAGTACTGGGACATGTACCGCGCCATCATGCGCAACGACTTCGCCGAAGCTTCTTTGCACGCGGACAGCGCTTTGGCTGCCGACGACCAGCTCGCCCTCGCCTACCTCGCCAAGATGATCGAGGCTGCTTGGATCACGGGGAGCGCAGACGACTACCGCGCCGCCTACGACGCTGCCACCGGGCTTGTGGCCGAAGACGACTACGCTGCCAAGTACACCATCGAGGCCATGGGTCTCCGAGGTGAAGAGCGGATCGAGGCGGTGGGCAAAGCCCTCATGCACTGTCCTGACGATCCCATGCTCATTGCGTGGACGGCGTTTTGGCTGGGAGGCGACACCGACGAGTCCATTCAGATGCTCGAGCGTGGCATGAAGCGCTGGCCCTACATGGCGGCGTTCCACAACTTGATGGGCTACCGCCTCATGGCAAAGGAAGACATGGAAGGTGCCTTGGCCCACTTCCAACTCCAAACCCGCCTCCTCCCTGACGCCGCCAACCCATGGGACTCCCTCGGCGACTACTACGTCGAAGTTGGCAACAAAGAAGAAGCACGCAAAGCCTTTGAGAAGGCCCTCGAAGTCGACCCCTCGTTTGACGCTTCCAAGCGCAAGCTCGACGAGCTGAACAACCCTTCAGAAGGCGCTTGAACCCCACTGGGAGAACCCCATCACGGTCTCAGCCCTGTCTCAATGGCAACGCCCGATGCATGTGCATCGGGCGTTGTCTTTTTTGATCAATGTAGTCAGAAGCGCCGTCACTCCGTGGTCGCGATGAGGACGGGCTTGGTAGAAGCGAGCGTGTTTGGGCCAGCCACGCTCAAAAAGTACAAGCCTGAGGCCAAGCCTCGGACGTCCATATCAAGCTTCTCGCGACACGGCTTTTGTTGAATCAGCTGTCCGGTTGACGACCTCAAGGTGACGAAGGCATTGGAACCCGCACCTAGCCCTTCCACCGTGACGTTCAACACAGATGACGCAGGGTTTGGGTACATCTCAAAGGAGAACGTCGCCTCTTCGACGCCATCCACCTCGCCCACGCACTCGCATTCGTCGTTCAGCACATCGTTGATTGTGGTTTCGTCGCCGTCGTCACACGCGTCACCAGGGAAGGTGCAGGTGGCGTCATCTTCGGTGGCGTCAGGGTTGAAGTTGCACGCCGTGTCGTCCGTGCATCCTTCCACCTCGAGTTCGTCACAGACCCCGTCGCTGTCCGTGTCGTTGAGGCAGTTGCCCGCGCAGTCGTAGTAGTCTTGAGCGTACACGCATGAACCGTCGTCGTCTGTGGCGTCAGGATTGAAGTTGCACGCCGTATCGTCTGTGCAACCAAGAATTTCGAGTTCATCACACACGCCATCGCCATCGGTGTCTGTCAGGCAGTTGCCTTCACAGTCGTAATGCTGCTCGGGGTACTCACATTCCCCGGCATCGGTCGCTTCCGCACTGTAGTTGCATGCCGTCGCGTCTTGACATCCCACAATTTCGAGTTCGTCGCACACCCCGTCGCCGTCCGCGTCGTTGAGGCAGTTGCCCGCGCAGTCGTAGTAGTCTTCAGCGTACGCGCATGAACCGTCGTCACACGCGGCAGCCATGTCGTAATTGCAGGCAGCACTGTCGGTGCAACCGAGCGTGCCTGTCCCTCCGCATTCCCCGCACTCGTCGAGGTATTCGCATTCGCCGTTGTCGACCACTGCATCGACATAGTTGCATGCTGCAAGGTCCGTGCAACCCTCGGCCAGCAAATCGCAGATGCCGTCGCCGTTGTTGTCCTCCAGGCAATCGCCGCCGCAAACGCCCAACGCGTCGAGCTGGTTGCCGTCGCAATCGCAGTCGCCATCGGAGATCGCGGCACAACCGCATTCGAAAGTGGCGCCAGGGCCATTGCAAATGCCGCACGCGTCAATCACACCGTCACAGGGATCCAAATTGTCGCAATCGGTCTCGTCAAATTCTGAGCTGAACAGAAAGACCTCCCGAATCTCCTGGTCTTGATCGCCGTTTTGGAAGATCTGGACTTGGATTTGGCCTGAAATGGCACCCGAAGTGGTCATTTGCATCACCAGCACACGCCCCTCTTCTCCTGCAAAACCGGGATGGGTGTCGGCCTCTTCCAATCCTGGGAAGGGCAAATACCATGCACCACCGGTCTCGTCATTCACCGTCACATTGTACCCTGAGGCATCGCCATCAAACTGTGCAGAAGCGTCGATGTCCCCCCAAATCGTTTGTGGATGTTCGTCACCCGCAAACTCGGCCCCAAGGGTAAGGTAGCTGTCGAATTCAAGGTTGGGGAACATCTCAAACATGTCTGGGTTGATGCCCGAAGCATTGAATCCGTTGTTCATGGCGTGGTTGAACCACGACCCGCTCTCGGAGGCTAGCACCATGGGGTGGATGTCGTCTCCTGAGCACGCATTGACGTAATCAGAGGCGTTCGCACACTTCATGTACACCCGGTAGGTCGTCAACCCCTGCAAGCCTCCCTCTGTGTGGATTTGGACCACTTCGGTTTCGAGGGCGTAGCCTTCCACGGGGGTGTTGATGCATTCGTCACACCACCCATCTTCATCGGCATCGACCGCACAATTGCCGCCGCACACCCCGACGGCGTCGATCAAACTGCCGTTGCAATCGCACTGTCCTTCGGGGATGTCCGCACAGCCACATTCGTAGATGGCGCCTGGGCCATTGCACACGCCGCATGCGTCAACCACGCCAAGGCATGAATCGACGTCATCACACACGCCGTCGCCATCTTCATCCGATTCACAAGAACCGCCGCACACACCTGCTGCATCGAGCACGTTGCCCTCACAATCGCATTCCCCTTCGAGAATGAACTCGCAGAGTTCGGTGTTCGCCGCCGAAGGCAACCCCTCGCCCTCGTAATTGCACGCCTCCGGGTCGTCACACCACTGGCAAGATTCGAATTCGCAGGAGGCATCATCGATGTTGGCCGTGGGGTCATAGTTGCATGCCAACGGGTCAATGCACCCCTCGACATCTTCAAACAAGCACGAGCCGTCGTCGTACAAGGCCTCCACATCGTAATTGGTCGCAGCCTCGTTTGTGCACCCACCGCATTCCCCGTCCCCAGAACAAAAAGGCAGCAACGTCCTGAACTCATTGGCTTGATCCGCGCCAATGAACACCTGCACCTGCACCTGCCCTGACATGATTCCTTCGGTCGTGAATTGGGCGATCAACACACGAAGGTCTTCTCCCGCAAAGGCCGCGTGATCGTCCACAGCATCTGCTCCAGGAAAGGTCACATACCACGCCCCACCAATCGGGTCGTCGATGACGAAATTTTGGCCTGGCACCCCGATGAACTCTTCGGTAAAGTCGAAGGCTCCTGACACCACTGAGGGATGTTGGGCGGCTGGAGTTGAGGAATCCTCTGCCCCCAACGTGAGAAAACTGTCAAAGGCCAAATCGGGGAAAAAGGCAAAAAATGCGGGGTTGATCCCTTGGGCATTCCACGATGCATTCGCCGCATCGTTGTACCACGATCCTGACGTGGACGCCACGATGAAGGGATTGTCAGAGTCTCCCGAACAAGAAGACAAGAAGTCATTGGCATTCAAGGTGTTGAGGTACAACCGGTAAGTGGTCATGCCATCCAAAGCCCCGCCCGTGTGGGCGGTGACCGTTTCCAATTCCAGCCAATACCCCGTCGGAGCAGTTGTGGCGTGGGCCGGTGCAGCCTCTAGGGCCGCCGAGAAGCGCAAGATCAACAGGAAGAGCATCCAGAATCTCAGGGTGAGGCGCATGTGTTTCATGGTCTAAAAATCCTTCGTTCCGGCACTGACTTTCAGTCCATCACACAAAAAAGACCCACACGATTTGTTGAATAAATCGCGTGGGCCTTTCCATTCAAAAAGCCGTCTTGGGGAAGGCTCAGGTCATCGTCCGCCAAGCATGATTTGACGCACGACTTGACCTGCATGGTGTTGGACGCGCAAGAGGTAGGCGCCCGCTGGAAGATCAGCGACGTCCAAGGCCACTTGCCCTGCGGTCGTGCGCTGCGTGATCACTGCACGCTGTCCCGTGACGGAGAACAAGGTCAAAGTGTGGGTTTGGCCTTCTGGCAAGGTCACCTGCAGCACCTCCGTGGCGGGGTTGGGGAAGACTTGCACCACGTCCAAATCGAACAGGGCCACGCCGTCCACGATTTCCTCACCCATGCATTCGCAGTTGTCGTCAATCGCGTCGTTCTCGGTCATGTCATTGCCGTCGTCGCAGGCGTCCCCAATCACCAAGCAACTGCCGTCGTCGTCGGTCGCCGTTTCGACGTAGTTGCAAGCGTAAGGGCTGGTGCATCCGGCCACTTCCAATTCGTCGCACACGCCGTCCATGTCTTCGTCGTTCAAGCAATTGCCATCACAATCGTAGTAGGCATCGGCAAACGTGCATGAACCGTCGTCGTCGGTGGCGGCCTCATCGTAGTTGCACGCGGTCAAATCGGTGCACCCTGCGACCTCGAGCTCATCACAAATGCCGTCGCCATCGGTGTCCATGAGGCAGTTTCCGTCGCAGTCGTAGTAGTCTTCCGCGTATTCGCAAGACCCGTCGTCCTCAGTGGCTTGGTAGTCGAAGTTGCAGGCGCTGTCGTCCATGCACCCTCCCACTTCGTCACAAATGCCATCGCCGTCGGCGTCATTCAGGCAGTTGCCCTCACAGTCGTACAAGGGCTCTGCGTAGGTGCAAGACCCGTCA
>CBFHRO010000090.1:0-6131 GCA_965658245.1 uncultured Flavobacteriales bacterium | reverse complement strand
TTCGCGCGCGGTACGAGCGCTGGTTCCAAGGCTGGCTGGTGCTGGCCCCGATTGTGGGGTTGGGCAGCACCACGTTGGTCAAAAACCAACTCTACCGCGTGTGGAAAGTCACCCACGGCCTGACCGACGGCGTGTCCGCCCAAGAGGCGAGAGAAATGGGGCTGACCCCACCCGATTGGTCCGGGGCATTGTGGTATGGGGTTGCAACGGTTTGCATCTTTAGCGTGTTCTTCGTGTTGGCTGCCCGCACGTGGGCCCAAATGCCAAACTCCGAAACCAATGAGTGAACACCACGCCTTTCCCCAACGCCACGCCTTTCCCCAAAGCCGGCAACAACGCCTCGTCAAACGCTTGATTTTTCCGGTGTGGATGGTGCTTTTGGTGCTGACCTCTTGTGAAGGAGCCACGTACGTTCACCATCATGTGACCAATGCCACGCCCGACACGCTGAGGGTGGGCATTCGACTCGCCGAACACCAAGTGGGATGGTCTTGGGACACCGTGCATGTAGTCCCTCCCGGAGAGACGCATGTGCAGTACACGTTGGACCACATGGGCAAATGTTACGATTGCAGCGCCTACGAACAAGCCCCTTACGGCTTGGACAGCCTGTGGCTGGAAGGTGTCACCCCCAACGTCGACCTGATGGATTCCTCGCTTTGGGTGGTGGATGTCCAAGAGGGGTTGAGTTGGATCCAGTTTGACCAACGCCTCGACCTTGTGCCTTCCATGCTCGACTGACCCGCCAAAGTGGCCTTCATGAATTTCGCAACGAACCGTTTCTCCATGTCTCTCTCAACCTCATGCCTCCTCCGCGCCACCGTTTGCGCCGCGATGGCCTTCCCCTTGCTTTCCACCTTTGCCCAAACCCCTTCTTCTGTCGAAGCGGCTGAGTACGAACCCAACAGCAACCGCTGGTTGGTCAGCAACGGCAGCAGCATCTTGGTCACCGCAGACCTCGGCGCGTCGTGGACGACGTTTGGTTCCGGTGGGGCCACCCACGGGATGGAAGTGTTGGGCAGCACGCTTTTTGCCATCCAGTCCAATGTCATCCGGGCATACGATGTGGTGTCTGGAGAAGAACTCGGATCGTTGGTGCCCAATGGCGCGGGTTTTCTCAACGGGATGGGCAGCGAAAGCACAGCCAACGGCGATGTGCTCGTGGTGAGTGATTTCGCTTCAGGCCGTTTGTTCCTTGTGGACGTCAGCGACCCGACCAACATGACCTACACCACCTTGGTTTCCGACACGGGCACCACACCCAACGGCGTCGCGATTCAAGACGGCGTGGCCACCGTGGTCAATTGGGGCTCAAATGCGGACATCCTTCAGGTCGACCTCGCCACGGGTGAGATGACCACGTTGATTGATGGCACTGGACTCGGCAATTGCGATGGTGTGGACTGGGCCAACGGCTCGCTCATTGTCAGCTCTTGGAGCCCTCAGCGCATCACGCGATTCTCCCCAGATCTCGCCATGCCTGGCGAATGGGTCGCCGAAACGCTGGTGCAAGGCAACCCCTTGAGCAACCCCGCAGACTTGAGCGTGAACACCGCTGGCGATCGCTTCGCCGTGGCCTGCAGCGGCAACAATACGGTGCATTTCGGCGATCTCGAATCGGTCTCGGGCCTGCGCCCCATTGTCCTTCCAGAGGCAGAAGCTGCCCTTCTCGCCGAAGGCGTGGTGCTGAAGGCTATGCATTCTGGCGCTTGGACCGTTCGTGGGATGGATGTCTCTGGCCGACAATTGGGGAACACCTCCGAATTGCCGCACCCCTCTGGCACCGCGACTTGGACGTGGGACGAACTCGGGCCTTGGGCAGCTGATGCCGCGCTTTTGGACATTCGATTCGCGCCTGACCATGCAGGCAGCCCCTTGTGGCAAACCACCCTCAAACGCGCCCCGATCCGCTGAGTCGTTTAAGCGGGATCCACATCGACTTTGACCCGAAGTCGCTTCCACCGGGCATCTTTGCTGAATTCGTCGAGATCCGCCTGCAACAGCGGACGGTACTGTGACGGAGCGAGGTCGCGCTCGAACTTCAAGGTGATCTGCCGGATGTGTTGGTCGTTGATGCGGGACAGCGCCGGAGTGTCAGGCCCCAACACGCGCTCCCCAAATCGCTGTTGCAACCGCGCAGCGAGCACCCCAGCCCCTGCATCCACGCGCTGGGCGTCTCCATGACGCAGGGTCAACCGGACCATCCTCACGAAGGGTGGATACGCATAGGTTTGACGTTCGATGAGTTCGCGGCGCACGAGCGCCTCGTGGTCATGATCCACCACATGGTGCAGCAACCAATGGTCCGCACTGAAGGATTGAATGACCACCTTCCCCCTCGCCCCTTCTCCCGAGCGTCCGGCGCGGCCCGCGACCTGCGTCAACATTTGGTAGGCGCGTTCAAAGGATCGGAAATCCGGGAACGTGAGCATGCGGTCGGCCGACATGACGCCCACAAGTCCTACGTGCGCGAAGTCCAAGCCTTTGCTGACCATTTGGGTTCCCACAAGAATGTCGTATTCCAAATTGGCAAAGGCTTCCAAAAGCTTGGCGTGGGCCGTTTTCTTGCGCGTGGTGTCCAAATCCATGCGCGCCACCCGTGCTGTGGGGAACAACTCTGAAAGCTCTTCCTCGATGCGCTCGGTCCCCAGACCTTGGGGCTTCAGTGCCGTGCTTCCACAGGAAATGCACTGGCTTGGGGCGGGACGTTCATGGTAACCGCAATGGTGACAATGCAATCCGCCCAAGGTTTTGTGGACCACGAGCGGAATGTCGCAGCGCTCGCAGGACGAGGCGTGGCCGCATTGGGTGCATTGGTACGCGGGCGCGTAGCCCCGCCGGTTTTGAAACAAGATGACCTGCCTCCCCTCCTTCATGGTGGCCTCCATCTCGTCGCGCAGCATCTTGCTGAATCCACCCCGCATGCTCCGCTGCTTGTGTTCCTTGCGCAGGTCCGCGACAAAAATTTCAGGGAGCATGGCCCCACCAAAACGCTCGGTCAAACGGACGACTTGGATTTGGCCTTGCGCTCCGAGCCATTGGGTTTCGACGGCGGGCGTTGCGGAACCAAGCACAAGCGGAACGCGCTGACGCACGGCCATCCAAAGGGCCACGTCCCTCGCGTTGTAACGCGGCGCCGGATCGTGCTGCTTGAAACTGGGCTCATGTTCTTCGTCGACGACGACCAGGCCCAATTTGGGCAATGGCAGCAACACGGCGGAGCGCGCCCCCACAATGAGCTGACCACCCTTGGGATTCAGAACCGTCATCCACGTTTCTGTGCGCTCCCGGTCCGAGAAGCGGCTGTGGTAAACGTGAACAACATCTCCGAAGAACCGACGCAAGCGCTCGATCAATTGGGTCGTCAGGGCGATTTCAGGAACGAGGAACAACACCTGCTGTCCTGCCGAAAGCACTTCGGCAATGAGGTGGGTGTAAATCTCCGTTTTGCCCGACCCTGTGACGCCATGCAACAACACGGGCTTGCGCGACACCAGTCCCGCGTGGACCTCATTGTAAGCCTTGGCTTGGGCATCGGAGAGGACAGGCATCTTCGCCGTGCCGGGCTTGCTCGGTCGGGCCGGCTCTCGCTCTTCCACGGTCAAGATGCCCCGATCCACCCACTTCTGGACGGTGGCGGCGTCGGTGCGGCTGCGTTTTTGGGCTTGCACCTTGGGAAGCTCCTCCTCTTCAATGACGGTGAGCAGCAGGCGCTCCATGGCCACAGCCTTGACCCCGGCCCACGCCAACGCCCCAGACAAGTCCTCCTCAGAAACGTCGTCGGCCACGCGCACCCAACGCACAAGCTTGGGCTTGACGCGCTCGTTCAGCTCTTCTTTGGCCAAGGCCAAGCCGCGTTGCAGCAAGGTTCGGATGGCGCGTTGAGGATGCTTGATGCCGAGCAGTTCTGCGCAATCTCGGATGCCCATGTCGTCTCGGACGTGCAAGGCATCGAGGAGCATCGTGGATTGCTCGTCCAGCCCAGCCTCTGACACGTTCTCGGCATCGGGGTGAAGGACGATGCGCGTGGTGCTTTCAAGCTTCATGCCTGAGGGCAACGCCGCCCCCACCATCTCCCCCAACGAGCACATGTAGTGCGTGGCCATCCATGAGAACATGTCCCGCTGCGAAGTCGTCAACACCGGTGCGTCGTCGACCACGGCCTCCACTTCTTTGGCCACATAGCCTTCGGGTGGCGTTTGATGCACTTCCCAGAGGACACCTGTCCATTTTTTGTGCCCCAGAGGCACCACCACACGCGTCCCCACTTGAGGTTCTTCAGCGGACGAAAACCACTTGTACGTCAAGGTTTTGGGAAGTGCGAGTGGCACCACCACCTCGACAAAGGTGGGCGATGTGTGGGAACTTGTGGACACGGAGGGGAAAATTAGGTCGCAGCGTCCGCAAACCTCGCAGGCATTCACGTGTTCTTTGAATCATGGCAACGACAATTTCCCCTCTGAAGGCAGGAGACCAAGCTCCCTCCTTTTCTGCTCCGGACCAACATGGCAACACACGCACCCTCGAAGAATTCAAGGGGTCCAAGCTGGTGTTGTACTTCTATCCCAAGGACAATACGCCTGGATGCACCGCCCAGGCGTGCAATTTGAACGACAACCTCGACGCCCTCGCGAAAGCGGGTTACAAGGTGTTGGGGGTGAGCAAGGATCCCGCCAAATCACACCAAAAGTTCATCGACAAGTTTGGGCTTCAATTCGACTTGTTGTGCGACGAGGAATTGCATGTTCACAATGCCTATGGGGTGTGGGGACTGAAAAAATTCATGGGGCGCGAATACGATGGAACCCATCGAACGACGTTTGTCATGGATGAGCAGGGAGTCCTGGAGCAAGTGATTGCCAAGCCCAAAACCAAGGCGCACGCGGAAGAAATCCTTCATCCCGAAGGCTGATTCACGTTCGTCGTTCATTGTTTTTTGTCCAACGTGGACAAAACGCCCCCGCCTCCGTAAGTCCTTTACGGAGTCCCTCAAATACCTTCGCTCAAAACCAATAGACATGGCTGTAAACGCAGACAAAATGAAAGCCCTCCAGTTGACGATGGACCGACTGGACAAGACCTACGGCAAGGGCACCGTGATGAAGCTTGGTGACGAAGCGGTCGAGAAAATCGACGCCATCCCCAGCGGAAGCTTGAACCTCGACCTCGCGCTCGGCATAGGCGGCTATCCCAAAGGACGAGTCGTCGAGATTTACGGTCCCGAATCCTCTGGAAAGACCACCCTTGCCATCCACGCCATTGCAGAATGTCAAAAGCAAGGAGGCATTTGCGCCATTGTCGACGCCGAACACGCCTTCGACAAGTTCTACGCAGAGAACCTCGGGGTGGACACGGAGAACCTCCTGATTTCACAGCCTGACAACGGCGAACAAGCCCTTGAAATTGCAGACAACCTCATCCGCTCAGGTGCGATTGACCTGATTGTGATCGACTCTGTTGCTGCCTTGACGCCGCGTGCAGAGATTGAAGGCGAAATGTCAGACAGCTCGGTGGGCTTGCAAGCGCGCCTGATGTCCAAGGCCCTTCGCAAGCTGACGGGAACCATCAGCAAGACGGGATGCTGCTGCATCTTCATCAACCAGCTCCGCGAGAAGATTGGCGTGATGTTTGGCAACCCTGAAACGACCACGGGCGGCAACGCGTTGAAGTTCTATTCTTCCGTACGCCTCGACATCCGCCGTTCCACCCAAATCAAAGACGGTGACACCGTTCAAGGCAACCGCACCAAGGTCAAGGTGGTCAAAAACAAGGTCGCTCCTCCCTTCCGTCGTGCCGAATTTGACATCATGTACGGTGCAGGGGTTTCCAAGACGGGCGAAATCATCGACCTCGGTGTGGACCAAGGAATCATCAAGAAGAGCGGCTCGTGGTTCTCTTATGGCGACACCAAGCTCGGCCAAGGTCGCGATGCAGTCAAGAACCTCATCGCAGACAACCCGGAATTGATGGAAGAGCTCGAACACAAAATCAAGGAAGCCATTCGGCCCTCCCAAGCTGAAGAGGTGATTCCTGAGGAAGCACTTGCATGATCTTCCCCATGCTGAAACAACACATCCAAAGCGGGGTGGCCTTCGGCCTCCTCGCTTTGGTGTTTGTGGGCTGTGCTGATC
>CBFHRO010000089.1:0-6291 GCA_965658245.1 uncultured Flavobacteriales bacterium | reverse complement strand
CGGCCACCTGGTCGCGCTTGGGCTCAATCAAGGAGATGAACTTCTCCATGGCCTCAATGCGGTCAGAGGCAGAGGAAGAAGGCCATTCTCCGCGTCCGTGGTCGTAGGCGTCACACGCAGCCTCAAGTGCCCGGATGCCTTCTTCGGCGGGCAGGTCAGGTACTGACCCGAGAAGCGTTCGTTCGGCGCCGTTTTCCAGCTCCGTCATGATGGGGCTGCGCACTTCGCTTGAGGGTCCGGTCCACGATTCAAGCTGGCCGTTCACCAAAAAGCGGGTGCCGTGCAACACGGATGGCACGTTGTAAGGGGCGGGGGGCTGATGAGTCATGCTTTGACAACCAACGTGTTGGATGGGATGTTCAGCGGAGTCTTGCCGTCGCGCCTCACCGGAAATGGCGTTATTTTTGGCATCATGCCATTCATGTTCAAATCCTCGCGACTTGCGCTTGTTTTGGCGCTTCTCATGACTGTAGGGTGCAGCGCATCTTCTCAAGAGGAGGCGATGCCTTTTCAGTTGAACGTTGCCCTGGAACCGACTTCAAATGGCGAATGGAATTTGATGTTGGACCTCGACATGGACCCCGGGGATTGGGTGGTCTCTTCGTATTCGACGGACAGCATGTTTGGCAAAGTGGCCTTGCGGTTTCGCGAGCCACATGCGCTGACGCTTTTGGGGAGCATCGAGGAAATCCCCCAATCGCAATGGGAGGTGGAGCCGTTTTCTGAACGTGACATCAAAGTCATTGGGCGCGACACGCGAATGATTCAGCGCTTGACCATGAATCCAAGGCATTCCAAGGACATCCATGGCACGGTGTTCTTCGTGCTGGAACCGTTGTGCACCCCTTTCGAAACCACCTTCACACTGACCCACACCCCGGAAAAGGGTTGGCATGTGCTGCACACCGGGTCACGTGACGCGGTCCCGCCAGGTTACGAACTCAGGGATTGAGTTCGTTTTGTGAGGGATTGGATGGAATGTCCAAGTTGGATTCCTGCACCAGCAGGCCTGACTCGCGTGCGTTCAAGCCGCGTTCCAGGAGAAGCATGCCGACGGCAAGGGCGGCTGCTGTGATCTCGTAAGCCAAGGCGTGCCAAGGTTCGATGCCCAGTGCGCGACGCAAGAGGATGGTGGCCACGATGAAGCCCGAATTGCGCAGGACCATGCCGAAGTCGTCGAGGTACCGGAACGACACAACCAACAACAGGACGTCGACCAGGATGAGCGCCGTGAAGAACTCGTTGTAGAAGACGTGGTTCAAGTCGGAGTGCAAATGGTCGGGGGTGGTGACGATTTCCCAAAGCCAAGTCCCCAAGCTGTAGACACTGAGCACGACAAAGGCCACCGCCAGCAATCCAGCGAGGGCCGTTTTGAATCGGACAAATTGCTTCAATTCAGATTCCTCGATCCTTGCCTTGCGTCGCGGTAGGAGGTGGTAGAAAAGCACGAGCATGCCTCCGAGAACCAGGGCCGACAACATGTGGGGGAAGAAGGCGGCTTCCCATGGCCAAGAAGAAGTGGCGTCGAGGTCCTTGAACACCGACCGAATTTCAATCAGCGCCACAATCTCGACCTGTTTTCCCAGCGACCTGGCGAAGGAAGTGGGCAGGTAGTACACCAACAGATACACCTCTGCGATCAAGATCACGGAGAACGGGGTGTACAGGGTTTGGAGGGGGTGCGCGAAGAGAGAGTCGGGCAGGCCCAAGCCCCAAAAAGCGTGCATGCCGTAGAGGGCGAGGTGAAGTCCAAACAGCACGAGTGCCGTGGTGACCAAGGTACCTTCGACCCGCCGCCGAACGTCCGGATTGAGGGTGCGTTGGGCGAGGTTGAAGAGCAGGTTTTGCAGCATGCTTCTATAACCCGCTGACAATCAAAATGTTTTCGTCAAGGCGTGATCGGCTCGAGGTGGAAAATCTTCCCCGCGCCTTCCACTGCGACGAACACGTCGCCGCTTGGGTTGCGTGCAATGTCGCGCACCCGTCCCACACCCTCCAGCAACCGGTCGCGCTTCACCACGCGGCCTTCCTCCAAGTGCAGGCGCTCGAGGTATTCGAAGCTCAGCGACCCCGCGAGCAAGTCTCCCTGCCAGGCCTCGGGCCACGGGCCGCGGTGGATCATCTCAAACCCGCACGCCCCAATGGAGGGCAACCAGTAATGCAACGGCTGCTCCATGCCGGCCATGGCCGTGTCACGCGTGATGATGGTGCCCGTGTAGTTCTTCCCAAACGTGATCACCGGCCAGCCGTAGTTCCTTCCGGGTTGCACCACATTGATCTCGTCGCCCCCCTTCGGACCGTGCTCGTGGGTCCAGACTTGGCCCGTTTGGGGATGCACAAACATGCCCTGAGGGTTCCGATGTCCCCAAGACCAAATCGACGGCACCGCCCCATCTTGCCCCAAGTACGGGTTGTCGTCTGGCACGGATCCGTCCATGTTGAATCGGTGCACCTTGCCGGGAGAGGTGGTCAGTGTCTGGGGATGCACGTCTCGCATGCCTCGCTCCCCGCACGTCAGGTACAATTTGCCGTCGCCTCCGATGCCGATGCGGCTTCCATAATGCCTGTGGGTGTCTTCATACGGGAGCGCCACGAACAGCTCCTCCAACGGCCCAAGCGCTTTCTCCTCGGCGCTCCACTCGGCACGGACCAGTGCAGTTGCTGAACGCTTGTCGTTCCCGGGCTCGTGCTTGCTGTAGGTGAGGTACACCCACTCGGTGCCGCTGACGGGATCTTCCCAATGCATGACGTCGAGCAGTCCCCCTTGTCCGCGGATGTGGATGTCATTCGGGACGCCCGTCACGGAGGTCATTCGTCCTGCTTCGCAATGCCAAATTCGCCCTTCGCGTTCGGTGACCAAGACCGTGCTGTCGTTCAGGAAATCCATGCCCCATGGCGTCTCGAGGCCGTCGACGACCACGTTGGCTCGGACCTTCAGGTCGTCCGTCACCGTCGCGGCCGGCGCCTCGGGCTTGAACCCCCGTTCCGTCGCCGCGCGCTCCAGCACGTACGCCGTCAATTCGGCCACCGCCTCGTCGTCCATGACGTCTCCGTACGCCGGCATGCCCAGCAGCTCGTAGCCTTCACGGATCACCCGCGCGACGTCGTCCGCGGTGCTCCCCAGTTTCCAAGTACGTCCCACAAAATCCCGTCCCGAAGGACCGTGGCAGCTGCTGCAGAACTGCGTGTAGGATGCGGGAACATCCGAGGGGCTGTCGTCGCCCGCGACGTGGCTGACCCAACCGGTGGACATGGCGAAGGTGCCCAGGGCGGCGCCAAGAATCAAAAGAGAGCGTGTCATGGCCTGAAGGTACTCCGTCAACCGTGACGAAGCCGCTGTTCAATCAGCGCAGAGGCCGAAGCAGAAAGGTAGGGACGGAGCACCGTGAAAATGTGGCTGAGCCCCTTGTGACGAAGCGCGACACCCTCGGCCGTGGGGTATTTCTTGTGGGAGAAATCCATCCAGTATCGGCCCAGCACGAGAATGATCTCGGCGACGGCACCTGAATCGTCCTTGTCAAAGGCGAGAAGGCCATGGTCGGCCGCGTGAAGCATGCGACCTTCCGTCCAGTGGTCGAGAACGTCGTTGACGCCTTGGACGGTGACGAGCTCGTCGTCTTCCGGATTCAAGAGCGCGTTGAAGTCGTCCCGAAGCAAGTACCGGAAGTCCCAAATCACATCGTACGACCGGAAGATGCCGTCAATGATGGTTTCGGGATCGCCTGAATCGGCCTTGGTGTTTTCCTGCGCGAACACCGTCTGCAACAAGGTGATGTGGGCCGAGAGGATGTCTTTTTTGGCCCGGAAGTGGTACCACAAGGTGCCCTCCAAAATCCCCGCTTGTTCCGCAATGGACGCGGTGGTGACAGCGCCAAACCCCCGCTGGTTGAACAGCACAAGGCTCGCAGCCAGAATCTTGTCCCGCGTTTTTTGCGAAAACAAGTCCAGCGTTCCTGGGGTCAAGAGCCCACTTGTGGCGTCAGTCATGGGTCAGTTGGGGTTTCATTTGGGCCGGCACGCGTGGGTTCATCACGACAAACCAAAGTGGCGGCACCAAACTCAACAAGATGGACGCCGGATACCCCAGCGGCAGGGTGGGGCTTTCTTCGTGGCTGTTCAACACCTGGTACTTCTTTGCCGACTTGTAGTGGTGATCGCTGTGGCGGGTCAATTCGTACAACACGATTCGGCCAATGTGCGAGTTGGAATTCCACGAGTGGTGAGGCTGCACGCGCTCGTAGCGGCCGGAGTCGAGTTTTTGGCGCAACAAGCCATAGTGTTCGATGTAGTTGATGCATTCCAGGAAAAGGAAGGAGATGATCCCTGCACCAAGGGCACATAGCATGGTTTCCCACGAGAACAGGTACCACACCGCGCCCAAGTAAGCAGGCTGAATGAGGTGGTACCACAGCATGTCGTTCTTGGGAGAGAGGAACGACAACTGCTGGCGTTTGAGCAGTTGGGCTTGAAGGCGCCAAGCGCTCAGGTATTGCTTGGTCACCGACGTCCACCAAAATCCGTACACCGTCTGGTTGTAGCGGGCCGTGGCGCCATCTTCCGGCGTGGCCACATTCATGTGATGCCCAAAGTTGTGCTCGATGAAGAAGTGCATGTACAGGCAGGGCATGTACAGCAGTTTGCTCATCAACCGTTCCGGCAAGGAGACCCGGTGTCCCAACTCGTGGGCGACGTTGATCGCGTTGGTCGCGAGCAAAATGCCGGCCGACAGGAGCAGACCCACCAATTCAAACGTGGCGTAAGTGTGGCTTTGGAGTTGAACAAAAAAGAAGGCCATCAGCCCAAACACAAGAGGCACGTTGGCGTACAGCATCCAATCGAACATCCACATGCGGTTCTTTTCCTCCGCCGTGTCCCGGTCGAGGTTCTTGGCGCTTTCGCCGGCGAGAACGTCGAGAATGGGAAGGACAATGAACGCATAAAAGACGGCGGAATAGGTCCAAATCCCGGTCGATTCAAAAGACACGTACGCCGACAAAGGCACCGTGTACGCGAGAAGGTATTTGACGTCTTTCATGGTCTGCGGTCTTGAATTTGGGTGAACACCCAAAACGCAAAGTACAGTCATTTGGGTAAGCACCCAAAAAACTTACCTGGCAGTCACTTGGTCAACGCCGCTTTAGGCTACCCTTTCCACGTCCCGCCGTAGCGGTAGAAGGGGTTGTCCACTTTCACGGCTTCCACACACGGCTTGCACAGAAAGACCCACGTCTTTCCTGGCTTGTGTTGAACGCGGAACATCACGGATTCTTCCCCGTTGCAGCGCGCACACATTTTGGTTCTGCTCATGGTGTGGGGGCTTTGCTGGGTTGCATTTGGGCGCAGTTCATTTTGAAGCATGACACGCGTGTGTACAACTGATTGCATGGTAATAAGTTGGCCAAGCTCCTTTTTGTGTGGAGCAGAGGGGAGTTTCTGACCTGCGGTCATTGTTCCCCTCTTTCCCGTGAAGGGAATCGGCTCTTCAGGCCGCCATGCTGTCGCATGGCTTGTTCACGTGCGCCTCGCATGCACCTTCAAGCGAGCTTGACGCGCCTGCTTGCTGCGTGAATCCGCGCTTTGCGCCGCCTGAAGAGGCGATCATCAAGTGGACCCAGCAGGACAGAAGCCGAACACCCTCAACCCGGATTTGGTCAAGTAGTCTTTGCAAATCCACCCGAATTCAATCGTTCATTCAAGTCCATCGTCTCATCTGATCCTCGAATGCATGGGGACAGCTCTCCTATCTTGTTACCATGATTTCTACGACAAAGTTGGGAGAGTCAGCAGGCTGGACTTCCAAGGAAACGTTCACCAAATTGTCTGAATGGGGGTTGATTAAAAAAGTGGGGGACGAATGGAGACCCACAGAGCGAGGGTTGGCTTCAGGAGGCCAAATGGTGGAGCATCCAAAGTACGGTCCTTCTTTGAGGTGGAAACCCTCCACCAGCCTTCAAGCCTTAGAAAAAACAGCGACAGAAGGCCTCTTGACAGCCACCAAGATTGGTGAACACTTTAAAGTGTCAGGTCAAAAGGTGAATAAGATTCTTGCCGAATTGGGATGGGTCGAGCAAGACGTGCAAGGCTGGATTGTGACCGCTTTGGGAAAGGCCAAAGGAGGACAAAACCTCGAGGCGACAAGCGGCAAACTGTACGCAAAGTGGAATGAGCACATTCTTCAAGATCCAGGAATGTTAGGGTGGCTCCAACCCGCAAATTCTCCTCAAGATGAACATCGCGATGTAGAGAATGAACCCAATGTGGATGGTGGACAGGCCTCGGCAAGGGAAAAAC
>CBFHRO010000088.1:0-6688 GCA_965658245.1 uncultured Flavobacteriales bacterium | reverse complement strand
ATGAAGACCTCCGTTTGCATGTTGGTGGCCAAACGCGCTTCCGCCGTGTAGTCAATGTAGGTCGCTGCGAGCGTGTCCAAAAAGCGTTTGGCGCGGTCCGGCAACACGTCCGTGCAGGTCATGGTGATGACGCTCGTGCGCTCGACGTTGGTCGTTTGCAAGGCGCCACGGTATTGGCCGATGCGATGGGCGCGGGTTTTGACGCGGATGCGGAAATGTTGGGCGGCCGCGCCTTCAAGCCGGGCTGCGTCGCGTGCCACGTCGTCGTCCAAGCGCACCACGAGGTCGATGCCGTGCGCGTTGATCCGATCCCCAAACCGCGCCTCGACCGTCACTTGCTCGTCCTCGGCGGCCGTCGCATCAAGCACGAGCCGGCATCGCTGCGCGTCGAGCACGAAGAGGTCAATGGCGCGTCCCGTCATGGCGGGGGAGAAGCCGTCGATGTTGGCCTCCACGTTCAAGGCGCCAAATCCCGCCACGGGCATTTCCTTGATCCGCCCCACAAGGTGGTGGTCCACGTGGTCGGCGATTTTGTCGATGGCCCGGCCCACCAGGTCGTAGGAGCGGAGGACGCGGAGTTGGTTTTGAACTTCGTCGTTGTAGTAGCTGAAGGCGCGAGATCCGCCACGGCCGCCGAGCATGGCATCGACGCCGGTGCTCTCCTTTTGGTTGACGAGGATCTCAGAAGTGGCCTTGTGGATGTCGACCATTTGGTGCGTCACCAAGCGTCCTCCGGCGTAGCCCACGATGGCCAACCCGACCAGCAACCACCAGTTTTTGCCCACCAGCTTGACATACGGCCTCAAATCTTCAAAGCTGACGAGGGGAGTCTGCGAATTCTTTGCCATCTTGCGCAAAAGTATTTCGAAATGCTGAGGTTCCTTGTTTTTACCATCCTGTCGACCATTGCCCTGTCCTCGCTTTCTCAAGACGATGGAGGGAACGCCGCATGTTGTGATCCCAACGCTGGAAACGTTGGAGGCACCTTTACACCGGGCGCTTGTTTGGGCCAGTTCTATGCGGATGATGGACTGAATTGTGACCCTGACTGCGGAACTGTTGAAGGAGGTTGCACCACCATCCCCCTCGACGGAGGCTTGAGCTTGCTCGCCCTCGCAGGGGGAGGGCTCGCGACCGCGGCGATGCGCCGTCGCCGCGAAGAAGAGGAGGCCGCGCAAGAAGCCGCCTGACCTCGCCCAAGCCTTCTCACCCTGCGTGCCGCCATGAACAAGCCGCAGAACCCATTGACCGCACTGTCAACCACCCTCCGCGACCTGCGGAAAACCCCGACGTTTCGGTTTTTTGGACTGGCCTTCCTCGCCTACGTGGTGTGGAGCGTGGCGTACGAGCAGGCGCTCAAGCCGCACACGTCGCTGGATGAGGTGGTGATCGAGCACATGGTGACCTCGACCGAGACGGCATTCAAGGCCATCGGATGGCCCGTGGGGACGTACCCGCAGCCGGCGACGCACCGCGATCGGGTGGGGGTGGCCGGCCACGCCGGAGTCCAAATCGGAGCCCCCTGCGACGGCGTCGCGCTCTTCGCCCTGTTCGCCATCTTCATCCTGGCCTTTCCAGGTCCGTTCCTGCGCAAGCTTTGGTTCATCCCGGCAGGCATCGCCTTGCTGCACCTCGCAAACATCGCACGCGTCGTGATCCTGGCCCGCATCCAAGCGACGGCGCCGGACTGGCTCGAATTCAACCACGACTACACGTTTACTGTGCTCATTTACGGACTGGTCTTCGCGCTGTGGTACCTCTGGACCGTCCTCGGTCGCTCCGTAACACCCGTCCCCGTCACCACTTCCTCCAGCGCCAACAGTTCCGTCCTCCAATCCCCCGAGGCATGACCTCGGACCGCTTGGCGCCCCTGCTAAACTGGCGCAAGCCTTGGTGGCTGGCAGTGTTGGGGGCGATGCTGGGATTTGGGTTGTTGCAGGAACAATCCAAGATCAAGGTGAACCATTACCTGAGGGTGGGGGATGCCGAGCAATTCTGGGATGACGATGCGCCGACGCGGGCGACGTGGTGGGCTGCCCATGCGCCGGTCGGACGCCACAATTTCTATGTCAGCCGCGACACTTGGGAGGTGTTTCACCGCTTCGACCGTCGACAGCTCATCCAATTCAAGTGGGGATTGTCTGCGGCCATCCTGATGATCTTCTTCGTGCTCGACGTGTTGCTGTTGCGCGCGACGGGCGTGGCTGAGCGGGTGCCGTGGCTCGTGCTTGTATATGTGTCGGCAGGCATCCCGATGGTGGGGTTGGGGTTGTCAAGTCCGGGAGAGCCTTGGTACGCCCTCGCCCGCGACATGCTCGGCTTCTTGCAATCGCCGCTGCCGTCGTTGATGGTGGTGCTGGTGCCTTGGTTTTTGGACCGCATGGGGCACTCCGCCAAATCCGAGTGACCCCTTTCCAAGGTGGGATCGTCCGCCAGCCTGCATCCCGATGCCAGGCGTTGTTTGCTGCGCGGACAAGCCCGAACTTCGTCCCATGCCCAACCTGACGACCACCGACTTCGAACGCCAACTTGCCGCGTTGACCTTGCCTGACCACGCCCGCGTGTGGATCTACACGGCCAACCGAGTGCTCACGGACGACGAGTGCCAAGCCATTCACCGTGCCTTGTCGACGTTCTGCGATTCGTGGGCTGCGCATGGTCAGCCGCTTCAGGCCCAGCCCGCGGTTTTGCTCCAGCAATTGGTGGTGCTGGCGGTGGACGAATCGGCGCAACAGGCCACCGGGTGCAGCATCGACAGCTCCGTGGCGGCCGTGCGCGACCTCCACAAGGTGGGTCCTACGCTCGCCGATTTGGATGTGCTGGACCGCGGGTGGGTGATTTTCAAAGCGCAGGCCGACAGCGCGGAGTGGCAGCGGGCAAAGCTGCATGATTTTTGGGCGATGCGAAAGGCAGGAACCTTGACAGACGAAGCCCAAGTCGTCGATTCCACCGTCCCCAACCTCGGCGACCTGCGCCGCGAAGGCGTCAAGCCATTGGCCCATTCATGGCACGCCCACATGTGGTGAGCCCGGCGCAAACAATTTCCTCGCATGATTGTTCGGTCGCAGCGCGTTGACGCTCAATCGTTTGGGCGGCTTTTGAGAGACGAATCGAGGATAAGTCGCGACCAAAGTCAATTGCGCCTCGTTAAGAATTCATTAACGAACATTGTTTTTTCGCGAAGTGACTGCTACATTGAGCCCGCTGAGATGGGTTTCAAGCGAGCCATTGGTCCAGTTGATCCAACATCAAGGCAACCCTGAAAGGAAGGATTCGTCTTCAAGGCAATCCCTCTTTTTCAGGAAACGACTCGTAAACAATTGTTTGATATAAACCAAAACCTGTTCTAATGTTCAACATGTACACGAAGGTTGCAACGGCCATTGGCGCGTTTGCACTTCTCTTCTCAACTGGTGCATGGGGTCAGTGTGCGGACGGTGAAGTGGCGATCGATTACTCGATCTCTGACGGATCCTACCCCTCTGAGATCTCATGGCAGCTCAACGACGCTGCGGGCACCAATGTATTCAATGGCGGTGCCGGCGAAGCGGGCACGTGGTGCTTGGCCCCTGGCGAGTACACCTTCATCGGTCTCGATTCGTTCGGCGACGGATGGAATGGCGCTTCTGCCGAATTCTACAACTCTGGCGTCCTGATTGGCTCTTTGGCTGTGACAGGTGGTCAGGGCAGCATTGTGCTCAATGTGAGCAACGATGTTCCAGGCTGCACAGACCCCAACGCAGCGAACTACAACGAAGGTGCCACAGTGGATGACGGCTCTTGCTGCCTCGACAACATTGTGACCATCAACTTGTACGACTCATTCGGTGACGGATGGTCTTTCCAGAATGGTGGCGCATGGGGTGGATTCATCCTCGACGGTGATTCCACGGAAATGGGAGACGGCCAAAGCTTGGTGTCTTTCGATTTGTGCTTGGCAGAAGGATGCTACACTGCCCAAATTGTGACGTCCGACTATGGCAATGAAGCTTCATGGGAGGCAGTCCAAAATGGCGTGGTCTTGAACTCCGGTTCAGGTTCAACTGGTGCCATCAACGTCGACTTCTTCTTCTGGGCAGGTTCAGGCGACTGTGTTGTTTACGGTTGCTCAGACGAGAATGCTTGCAACTACAACGCTGGGGCCAACCTCAACGACGGATCTTGTGAGTACCTCTCTTGCGCGGGTTGCATCGACCCCACGGCATGCAACTACGACGACACTGCGACCCTTGACAACGGAACATGTGATTACTCTTGCATCGGTTGTTTGGACTCTACAGCGTTGAACTTCTGCGAAACATGCACTGTGGATGATCCCGAGTCCTGCTTGTTCTGCGAAGGCATCTACTACGAGTTCACCATTTTTGACAGCTTTGGTGACGGCATCTGCTGCACGTACGGCGACGGTTCGTACTCTGTGTCTGCCGCAGGTGAAGTGGTGGCTTCAGGTGGTGACTTTGGCAGCAGCGAGACCACGCTCTTCTGTGTGGCTGACGCTGCTTCATGTGTGACTGTGAGCTTGATTGCTGACAACTATCCCGGAGAAACATCTTGGGTGTTGAGCAATGCCGCGACGGGTGAAGTCATCCTCGAAGGTGACGGAACGGAAGGAACCTTTGGCACAGCTGATTGCACAAGCGGTTGCAGCGATGCAGGTGCATGCAACTACGACGGTTCAGACTTGAATGACGGCTCTTGCGATTACTCTTGCATTGGTTGCACGGACAGCGCAGCAGCCAACTACGATCCAGACGCCACGATCGACAGCGGTGATTGTGTGTACTGCGACCCAGGAACGTTTATTCTCCAGATCGACATGTTCGACAGCTTTGGGGACGGCTGGTCCGGTGCGGAGTACTTCATCTTCGACTTGGCTGACGGTGGTCTCGAAGCGCAAGGCGACTTGAACAACGCCTTTGCAGGTGATGGCTTGACCTTCGGAACCGACCTCGTATGTCTTGCACCTGGCTGCTACTCATTCCAAACGACCACAGATACGTGGCCGACAGAAGTAAGTCTCTCGTTGAGTGACCAGTTTGGCACCAACTACGGAACCGTTGGAACAGACGCAGATTACGGATTGGACTTCACGCTCACAGGACAGTGCGCTTTCGAAGGCTGCACAGATACTGCGGCAAACAACTTCAACCCCTCTGCGAGCATCGACGACGGTTCTTGTCAGTTGCCTCCTGCCAACGACGACGTGGCGGACGCTGAAGCCATGTTCTGTGGTGCGAGCTTGTCAGGAACGTTGTTGAATGCCAACGACAACGAGGGCCTTGCTGGAACGGAATTCGGAAACGAGACTGCGCCAGGATTGAGCGGTGCAGCTGTGTGGTACGTGATCAACTCTGATGCGGATCAGCAGATCACCATCAGCACGTGCGACACGCCGGCCAACGACGCAGACACGGATTACGCAACCAACACCGACCTCGCGGTCTTCACGCAGGACGTGGATGGTTCACTGAACATCTTTGCTCAAAACGAGGACGGTTGCGGCACTGGTTTCCATTCTTCCATCACATGGTCTGCCGCAACAGGCATGGACTACTACGTGCGTGTGGAAGGTGCTGGTGGCAGCGACTTTGTGATCGCAGCTTCTTGCAACACAGACCAAACCACCTCTCCCGCCAACGACGAGTGCGCTGGTGCGATTGCTCAGGTGACAGGCGAAACGTTCGTCGGCAACTTGTGTGGTGCGAACGCTGAAGAAATCTTTGTGCCTTGGGAAGGTACAGGAACGGCTTACGGTGTGTACTTCACATTCAACAGCGCGAACTACAACACGTTCTTCTTCAACACCACCAACCTGACCAACGAAGGTGTCGGTTTTGCCATGTTGGACGGAAGCACATGTGACGACCTGAGCCCATTTGTGGGTTGTTACGTGACGGGTACGTGTGCGGGTTCTGTGGAAGGATTCTTGCCACAGCTTGAGCCCAACACGGACTACTACTTCCTCGTGTGGACAGACGACCAAAGCACATGCGGTGACTTCGAATTCACCACCACGGGCATTTTGCTGGGTTGCACGGACGCGACTGCGAACAACTACAACCCAGAGGCCAACCAAGACGACGGCTCTTGTGACTTTGCAGGCGTGACGCCAGTGAACGACTCTTGCGCTGACGCCATCGCGTTGGAGTGCAACGCCATCACAACCGGTTCTACGGGTGGTGCCACCAACATCGGCGCGCCGTTGAACGTTGCGGGTTGTGAATCAGCACCTGGTACGGGTGTGTGGTACACGTTTGTGGGTGACTCTTCACTCCACACATTGAGCACTTGCGGTTCTGCCATCGACTCCAAGATCAACATCTACACTGCCACAGAAGAGTGCGGTGGTGGAGGCATCGATACGCCTCCTGCAGATGCGTGTGGAGAAGGATTGGTCACCACCAACTACAGCGTCGGTGGCGGTTCTTGGGATTCTGAAATTTCTTGGGCACTGACCAACGCGAATGGCGACACCGTTGCACAAGGAGGAGCTCCTGCCACAGGCAGCTTGTGCTTGGAAGCAGGTGATTACTCCCTGGCCATGAACGACGCCTACGGCGACGGTTGGAACGGTGCAGGGGCAACCTTCACAGATGGCCTCGGCGACGTGATGGGCTTTGCGGGATTGGACGGTGTGAACGACGACGGTGCTTCGGGCACGGCCACGATCACCATTGCGCCATACAGC
>CBFHRO010000087.1:0-7038 GCA_965658245.1 uncultured Flavobacteriales bacterium | reverse complement strand
AGGGCGTGAGGATGTCGGCTGGTTTGTGCTTGCTGCCGATCGAAAGGCGCCGTTCGACATTGGCTTGAATCCTCGGTTGGATGTCCTGCCGGCATTGGTGGCCTCGTTGAGCCAAGGAAAGGACACGGTGGGATGGCATCCGAGTTATGCCGCGATGGAAGACGAAGGGGTGCGCCAACATGAAAAGGCACGTTTCCAATCGTGGCACGGCGCCGATGCACAGGTGGCACGCACCCATTTTCTGAGAGGGCAGCCTGGCGCTTGGTGGCGCGAGTCCGCACGCCTGGGGATCAAAGCAGATGCGTCGCTGGGCTGGGCCCGTGAGGTTGGTTTTCGTGCCGGTTTTAGCCAGGCCTACCCTGCCTACGATGTGCATTCAGAATCGACATTGAACGTGATGATTCATCCGATGGCGGTGATGGACACCGCCTTGAAATCGGTCATGAATTCTCCTGAAGAGGCGCAACAATGCATGCGAACCATGATGGAGGTCGTGTCTGACGTCGGTGGGACCTGGATGTCGTGTTGGCACAACACTTCAGTGAGTGAAGATGGCGAGTGGGAAGGTTGGCGGTCAACATACCTTCACATGGTGGAATCGGCACGCGAGTTGGGCGGGCGTACCTTGGAGGCATGGAACCCGCGGAGCTAACCTGGTACAACTTGTTGTTTTGGTGGCTGGCATCCGTGGTCAAATTTGTGGTGACGCCTTCGGCCATGATTGCTTCAGGTCATGCAGCTTGGGCGACATGGGCGGTCAGCACCTCCGGTGCGGCCATGGGTGTGCTTGGGTTTTGGCACTTTGGCAAGTGGTGGTTTCAATGGCTCGAAGCGCGGATGGGGCCTCGACAGGACCGGGGGAAACGCACGTTCACTCCTCGTCGACGGACCATTGTTCGCGTGAAAAACGCCATGGGGTTGCGGGGGCTGCTGTTGGTCTCGGGACTCATCTCAGTGCCCCTTGCTGCCGTGCTCGGGGCGAAGTACTTCCGATCTCAATCCAAGGCCAAGTTCCTGCTGATGCTCGCCTTTGCCACGTGGGCAGCGATGTTGACTGCGGCATCTTGGCTCTTCAAACAAGGCGTATCATGACCCCAAGGCCGTTGTTTTTTGATTTGGACCACACGTTGTGGGACTTCGAAACCAATTCCCGCCTTGCATTGCGCGCGGGATACGACGCCCTTGGGTTGGTTCAGGAGGGCGTGACTGATGTGGATGCATGGATTGACGCTTACGAAAAGGCCAACGATTGGTGTTGGTCTCAGTTTCGTGCCGGGCTCATGGACAAAGCCACGTTGCGTTCAGAGCGATTCAAGCTGGCATTCCAAGGACTCGGCTTGGAGGTCAGCGACAAGTTGCACGGCGAGTTGGGCACCCATTACATCGAGACATCACCCTACCAAACAGCGTTGTTGCCCGACACCCTTGAGGTGCTCGACACATTGAAAGAAAGGGGGCATCGCATGGTGGTGCTGACCAATGGGTTTGAAGAAGTGCAACACGTCAAAGTGAAGAATTCAGGCCTTGAACCCTTCTTCACCGAGGTGTACACCAGCGATGCATTGGGGGTCAAAAAACCCAACCCCAAGGCATTCGAGCTGGCAGCAAGGCGGTCAGGCTTGGCCATGGATGCCCACATCGTGATGATTGGAGACAGCATGGAAAGCGATGTCGATGGTGCGCAGCAAGTGGGGTGGGATGCGGTTCATTTCAATCCCCATGGCACATTGGAGGCACGCGCTTGGAAATCGGTGCGTCAGTTGAAGGAGTTGCTCGACTTGCCCTTGGGCATGTGATGTACCTTCGATGCATGTCAGAACAAGAACAAAAAGGAAAGCTCAACATTGAGCTGTCAGAGGAAGTTTCGTCGGGGGTGTACGCCAATTTGGCGGTGATCACCCACAGTCCTGCAGAGTTTGTGATGGACTTCATTCAGGTGATGCCTGGCATGCCCAAGGCCAAAGTCCGCAGCCGCGTGGTGATGTCCCCGCATCATGTGAAGCGCTTGTTGGGCGCTTTGGCGGAAAATGTTCAGCGGTTTGAGCAGCAACATGGCCCCATCAAGGACCATGGCGCACCCGACCCGGGCATGCCGTTGCCCTACATGGGGCCTCAGGGTCAGGCCTGAGAATCTTGAAATTCAGGCCGTCCAGTGGCGGTCGGCCTTGAAGACGCCGAGCACCTGTCCGATTTGACCCTCCTTGATGGGAGGCACATTCACGCCCTTGCTTCCCTCTTGGGGCCGGTGAGGCTCGGCTGGGTGGAACCAGGTCAAGTTGCACGATTGACCCGATTCAAGCGTGGCCTGAGGCAAGGACAGAATGAGACGTGGCCCCTCCGTCAGAGCCCTGATCAACGCTTCCACGGCCGCTTGAGGGGACGTGGCGGACGCCTTCAAACCCGACAAGGCCATGCTGAATGCCGAGGGCAGTGTGGCGATTCCTTCGGGGCTGAGCATGAATTCCACGTCGTGGTGCTCCAAGTCCTCGGGCCTGTGGTCGCTCACAACTGCGTCAATGGTGCCGTCGAGTACGCCCTCCCGCAATGCATCGCGGTCGTCCGCGGAACGGAATGGTGAAGTCACGCGCAGCGTGCCCTCAAATCCGGACAAATCTTCGTCGCAGAACATCAAATGCGCGGCCGTGGTGCTGCAAGTGACCTGCAATCCAGCGCGTTTGGCTTCGCGCACCATGTCCACGCTTTGGGCGCAGGTCAAGGAGGTCAAATGGAGCCTGCCCCCGGTGTATTTCAGGACGTCGAGGTCGCGCGACACGCGCAAGGTTTCCGCCTCATGGGGGATGCCAATCAGGCCCATTTGGGTGCTGACAATCCCTTCATGCATCAGCCCTCCGGGATTCATGTCACGGTCGAGTGGGACGTCGATGACGACTTTTCCATGAACTTGACTGTAGGTCAAGGCGCGCTGCAGAAGGCTCACGCGGTCGAGGGGGGTGTCGTCCGTGAATGCGACAGCTCCTGCCTCGCTCATGTCATGCATTTCAGACAATTGCGCGCCGAGTCCTCCCTCAGACAGGCAGGCGAGGGGAAGGGCCTCTGCGGGAACGCCGAGGCGTTGGGCGCGATCAGACAGGGCCAACGTGTTTCGCACGGCACTTGCGTGGTCGACGCATGGCGAGGTGCTCGGCAAGACCGCCACCTGGGTAAATCCACCGCGACTTGCCGCTGTCAGACCGCTTTCCATGTCTTCTTTCGTTTCGAAGCCAGGCTCTCGGAAATGAGCTTGCCCATCGACCCACCCCGTGCTGACCATGCTTCCCTCTGAATGCAAGGTCAAGGCGTCTGGTGCGTTGATTGAAGGTCCGATGTCCACCACGCGTCCCTCTTGAATCAGGACATCCACAACTTGGTTGTGCCAGGGTCCGTGGGGATCTACGACGTGAACGGAGGTCAGGAGAACAGCTTGTTCCATCTTTTCAAGAGAAGGGTTTCTAAGGCAAGGGCCACGATGGCAGCGAGGAAAAAGTACCACGCAAGTCGTTCACCTGCAATGTGCCGTTCGACCATGCCAGCCATTTGATCTGCGGGTTGGGCCCAAACGGGAATGTCCTCCCATCCAAAGGAGGCCACCTCTTGGGTCCATTCGTTGGGCAACCAGCATTCCAATTCGGATTCGGACGCCCGCGGGTTGAGGCCAAATGTGGCCACGGTAAGGCCGTTTTTTTGGACTGCATAGGCTCCAGGCTCAGTCAACGCCGTTCCCCATCCCAAACGCAGGCCCTCGGGGGTGGTTCGAACTTCGGGGACGACTTGAACTGCAGGTCGACCTTCGGTGCGTTGCAGCTGAGACACGGACCATGCCACGTCAGCCTCACGTTGCGCAGCTGCTTGTTCATCCAAGGCAAGGGTCAGCGCTTGGTCCCTGCCGAGAAGGAACCGGCGCTCTTGGGTTTGGCGCGAGGATTCAGCCACGCGAAGGAGCGTGGGCACGAACAAACCGTGGCGGGTGAGGTTTCCGGTTTCCAAAGGGGTGCCCAGCAAGTATGCGCTGCCCCTTCCCTCATATCCTTGAATTTGACTGAAATACGCGGCGCCATTGTTGGCCTCAATCAGCACCTCTTCGTTGTCGTTGGGGGTTCTGTCGAGGATGCGGTCGTACTCTGGCCAATCCACCCGAGATGGCACGGACCGAAACACACCTTTGTAAAGGGGGTGGGCCCATTTGACCTGACTCACCTGGCCATCCCCTTGAATCCAGCCTCGCGGTTGTGTGAGAGACAAGGCCGCATAGAGCGCTTCCAGACCTTGAGCGGCACTGTCGGGTATGACCATCGCGCTGCCTCCATTTTCCACGAACTGCGCCACCAATGCGCATGCCCCGGGGGAGGGGGAGGAAATGGCGTCCGCCACAACGAGATCATACGCTGCCAGCATTTGAGGGGCGGGCAGCGCCGTGCCGCGGTCCACCTGGACCATGGGTTGAGCCGATTCGAAGGCTTGTTCCACGAGTTGAGTGGCCTTTCGAAATGGCGCATTGGCATCGGTCCAATGGAACACGTCGATGCCGGTTTGCACGTCGTATCCAAGGTGATGGGTGTCGTCAAACCGAACTGGCGCATCTTCAAGCGCCACGGTCAAGATATGGGGGCCGGCGGCGCCGTGGGTGAACCGCAAGACAGTGTCTGTCGGCAATCCAGGAACCAGGTTGAAAGAGCCCAAGGCCTCAGTCACCCCATCGACACGGAGGGTCAGAGGCAGGCCACCAACACCTTCTCGGGCGTCGTGCTGGATGCGGATGTGAAGTGCAGCAGGTTGATCGGTGAGCGCGAGGGGGGCGTTGAACCAAACCGAATCGATCCAAACGTTGGGCACGTCGTTGGCGACCACTGGCAACACATGCCACGCCACAGCCGTATCCGGTTGATTCATCGAACGCAGGTCGTGCGAACTCTTTTGCAAATCTGAAATCCAAAACGCCCATGGTTTGGCTTCTTCTGCCCGACGGAACGGATCCATGCTGCGCTGCACGACGGCATTCAAATCCGGGGCGTGGTGAGAGAGTTGGGCCGTCGCAATGCGCTCGAGGGCTTCCGTTTGGGTCACAAATCGCTGGTCCTGGCCGTCAAACTCACTGGTGAACACATGGAATTTGTCGGTCTCGGAGAAGGCTTCGACCAGGGCAGTCGCCTTTTGTTTGGCCTCTTGAATCAACGGACCGCTCTCGCCCGCAGCCATCATGGAGGGGCTGGTGTCGAGGTAGATGGAAACGGCCTGCTGCGAGGAGGTGCGTTGCGCGTCTTCCGGTGCACGCATGGGGTCGGCAAAGGCCAAAATCAGCGCCGCAAACGCCAACAGCCTGGCCAAGAGGATGAGCAGGTTGCGCAGGCGGTGGCGAGACTGGGTCTCTTTTTGGACGTCTTTGAGGAAGGAGACATTGGAGAATGCCACACGGCGGTAGCGTCTCAACTGCAGCAGGTGAAGGGCGATGGGAATGGCAAGCGCCAGCAATCCCCAGAGTATGTCAGGCCTTCCCCACACGTTGCAAATTTAGTCCGATTTTTGCCGCATGGCACCGGAGGACGTGAAGGAGTTTTTGCTCGAAAAGGCAGATCAGTACGAAGTGCCTGATTTCATCCCGCAAGACCCACTTTCCATCCCGCATCGATATTCGGAGCGCCTTGACGTGGAAGTGTCCTCGTTTTTCGCTGCTTCTTTGGCGTGGGGCAACCGCGTGTCCATTTTGAAGAGCCTCGATGGGTTGATGGAACGCATGGACCACGCGCCAGGCAGCTTTGTGATGGGGCACGACGAATCGGATTTGAGGGTGTTTGACGGGTTTGTCCACCGCACGTTTCAGTCAGTCGATGCGAAGGGATTCGTTCGCGCGTTGGCCGGGTTGATTCGCACGCACGGCTCGCTTGAACAAGCGATGATGTCGGGGTGGTCGTCTCCTGGGCTTCCCGAGGGCGTGGCGGGCGCCTTGACGGCGTTTCACGAAGCCTTTATGGCGCAGGCTGGCGTTGCGTCTCGCACCCAAAAACACGTGGCCAACCCTGCCAAAGGTTCCGCCGCCAAACGGCTCAACATGTGGCTTCGGTGGATGGTGCGCCCTTCCACTCGAGGCGTGGATTTGGGCCTGTGGACCCACATCTCTCCCGCAGTGCTCCACATCCCCTTGGACGTGCACACCTCCAATGTCGGGCGAAAGCTCGGTCTGTTGACCCGGTCTGCGAACGATTGGAAGGCGGTGGCGGAATTGACGGCTGCGTTGCGCACCATCGACCCCATTGATCCCGTGCGCTTGGACTTTGCCTTGTTTGGTTTGGGGGCCTGGGAAGGGTTCTGAACCGAAAATGGAGGCAACATGGGAACTTCCATGCGACCTTTGCCCGGTGAAACTTCGAGACACGAAAGACGGAAGCAAAACCCTGCATCAGCCAGACCTTGACGTGTGCTATCACAGCGTGCATGGCGCGTGGACAGAGACACAGCACGTGTTTGGAGAAATGGGCGTGATGCCCGCATTCTCAAGAATCGAGGAGGGCAACGTGCATGTGCTGGAAGTTGGGTTTGGGACGGGATTGAATGTGTTGGATGTGTGGTTGCGCGCCAAAGCAGCCGGACGACATGCCGTGGTCCACAGCCTTGAGCCCCACCCTCTGTCCTGGGAGGAAGTGGCGCCGTTGGATTACGCGGCGTCCACCGGGGTTCCGGAGGAAGTTTGGCGTGCCATGCACGAGCAGGGAACCTGGCAAGACGAGTGGATCACGTTTGAACGCGTGAAGACGGGATTGTTTGAGGCCCCTTTGTGGGAGCAGTCTTACGATGTGGTGTTGTTCGACGCGTTTGCCCCAGCCGCCCAGTCCGCGTTGTGGACGGAGAAGGCCATGGATCGCATGCGCCTCGCTTTGAAGCCAGGGGGACAATTGGTGACGTACTGCGCGAAAGGCGATGTTCGAAGGGCCATGACGGGCGCGGGGTTCTCGGTGGAACGCCTCCCGGGACCCCCTGGCAAACGCGAAATGCTGAGGGCCACCAAGGCATTCAATCCGCAAGGACGCTTCAATGTCAGGGTGTACA
>CBFHRO010000086.1:0-7122 GCA_965658245.1 uncultured Flavobacteriales bacterium | reverse complement strand
TGCATCAGGAGCAGTAACGGTGATCTTCACCGTGACCGACGAGTGCAGCAACAGCACGACCACTTCAGCAACCTTCACAATCACAGACACCACTGAACCTTCGTTTGTGGAAGCGTTGCCAGGCAACACCACGGTGGAATGTGACGATGTTCCTGACGACCCAACCCTGACTGCTACGGACAACTGTGGCACCGCCACGGTGGCGTACACCGAAACCCGGACTGACGGCAACTGCGCCTACAACTACGTGTTGACACGCACATGGGTGGCCACAGACGAGTGCAACCTCTCAACCACCCACACCCAGACCATCACGGTTCAGGACACAGAAGCCCCTGTGCTCGATGCGGACGTCACGGCCACCGTTCAATTGGATGCCGATGGAAATGGCAGCATCACAGCTGCGTCACTTGACAACGGCACTTCTGACAATTGCGGAACGGTGACCTTGTCACTTGCCAAGACGTCGTTCGATTGCAGCGATCTTGGAGACAACGTCGTGGTCTTCACTGCGACAGACCAGTGCAACAACAGCGCCACCCAAAACGTGACCATCACGGTGGAGGACAATGTGGCCCCAGTGTTTACAGAAGAAGCTTCTGACGACGAATATGAATGCAGTGGTTCCAACGCGGCGCAGCTCACTGCGTGGTTGGACGACAACGGTGGTGCACAGGCTACGGACAACTGCACCGCAGTGGGCAACTTGACGTGGACGCACACGTCCACCGAAACTGCCACTGGCTTTGACGTGGTCTTCCGCGTCACGGACGCAGAGGGCAACTTCAGTGAAACCTCCGCTTCGTTCACCATTGTGGACACCACGGACCCCGTGTTGGCCAATGTTCCGGCAAACACCACGGTGGCATGCGACCAGTACGACGCATACATTGCTGGTTTGACCAGTGTGACGGCCTCTGACGTATGCTGTGAAACAGTGACGTTGGTTTACGCTGAATCGAGCGTGGCAAGCGAAACGTGCCCCCACGCTTCTGTGGTGACGCGCACGTGGACGGCGACAGACGACTCAGGCAATTTGACCACGGCGTCTCAAGTGGTGACCATCGTTGACGAAACCGATCCAACGGCAGTGGCGAAAAACATCACCGTGGCATTGGATGCCATGGGGGTTGCGACGATCACTGGTAGCCAGGTGAATGACGGAAGCTCCGACAACTGCTCGGCAGCGAGTGATTTGACTTTCTCTGTGTCTCCTGCGTCATTCAGCTGCGAGAACATCGGAGCCAACAACGTCACCTTGACGGTGACCGACGAGTGCGGCAACGCGAGCACTGCCTCAGCCGTTGTGACCGTCGCAGACAACGCCGCTCCCACCATCGTGGCCCAAACCATCACGGTGAACTTGGACGCAAACGGAGATGCCATCATCAACGCTGCTGACCTTGACAACGGCAGCTTCGACAACTGCACGGCTGCGGCAAGCTTGAGTTTTGGCATTGCCCCTTCAGAGGCGACTGTGGACTGCGATGACTTGGGCTTGCACCAGGTCACACTTCGTGTCACCGATGCCGCTGGCAACTACGCGGAAACGACACTGAATGTGACCATTGCGGACGTGACCGCTCCTGCAATCGCGACTCCAGCGGCTTCAGAAGAGGTGGAGTGCGTGGCCAACAACACCACTGCGTTCAACACGTGGTTGGCCAACAACGGTGGCGCTGTGGCCACCGACGCGTGCGACAGCGTACTCGATTGGACCAACAACTTTGGCACAGATGAAGGCGACGTGACGTTCAGCGATTTGTGCGGACCGACAGGTGCGGTGACCGTGACCTTCACGGCGACGGACGATTCGGGCAACAGCTCGAGCACCACGGCGACCTACACGATCAAGGATGAAACGAAGCCTGTGGCCATTGCCAAGAACATCGCGGTTTCTCTTGACGCCAATGGCAGCGTGTCCATCGTTGGAGCCGATGTGAACAACGGCAGCTCGGATTCATGTTCAGACGTGACGCTTTCTGTGTCGCCATCTTCCTTCGATTGCACTGACATTGGCCCCAACACGGTGACGTTGACGGTGACAGATGCTTGTGACAACCAAGAAACAGCCACCGCTGTGGTGACCGTTTCTGACGGGACGAAGCCCAACGTGTTGACACAGAACTTGTCCTTGAATTTGGCTGCTAACGGCACCTTGAGCATCACGGGTGAGCAAATCAACAACGGTTCAACGGACGCTTGTGGCATCGCTTCTTACAGCG
Organism: uncultured Flavobacteriales bacterium; assembly: GCA_965658245.1. GTDB lineage: Bacteria > Bacteroidota > Bacteroidia > Flavobacteriales_D > Sanyastnellaceae > UBA11663. The sequence continues at coordinate 4,897 of CBFHRO010000086.1, read as the reverse complement.
TTTCACCAAGCACGTTCAACTGCACGAATGTGGGTCCAAACATGGTGACCTTGACTGTGACAGATGTGAACGGCAACAGCCAGACTGCGAACGCCACGGTGACCGTCAACGACGTCACTCCGCCCACCGTTTTGGTGCAGGCTTACGACTTGATTTTGGGTGCCGATGGCACAGCCACGTTGCTCAGTTCCAACGTGAACAACGGATCCTCCGATGCCTGTGGCATTGCCAGCTACAATTTGAGCAAGACGGCATTCGATTGTGACGATCTCGGTGCCAACACCGTGACGTTGACAGCGACCGACAACAACGGCAACTCAAACTCTGCGGACGTTGTGGTGACGGTGAAAGACACCACGTTGCCCAGTGTTGTGGCACAGAACGCGACCGTCACGTTGGATGCCAACGGAGATGGCTCGGTGTCGTTTGCCGACATGGCCACGCAAGCAGGCGCGACAGACAATTGCTCTGTGGTGACGACGACCCTTACCGATGCTTCTGGAGACCCGGTATCGGCGTTGGACTGCAGCGATTTGGGAGCCCAAACCATCACCTTGACGGTGATTGATCAGTCTGGCAACACATACACGACCACTGCGACATTGACGGTGGTGGATGCCACGGCACCTGCCATTGGCACTGCGGCCCAAGATTTGACAGTGGAGTGTGACGGTTCAGGCAACACGACTGAATTGAACGCTTGGTTGGCGAACAGCGCAGGCGCTGCGGCCACCGACGCGTGCAGTGCGGTGACCTGGAGCAACAACTACGCTTCATTGTCGTTGAGCGATTTGTGTGCAGCCACAGGTGCTGTGACTGTCACCTTCACGGCAAAAGATGCTACGCTCAACGCCTCCACGACAAGCGCCACCTTCACCATCCAAGACACGACAGCTCCGTTGATCAGCACGGCTGCGTCAAGCGACTCCGTGGAGTACAATGGCAACGACCAAACAGCTGCGCTCAACACGTGGTTGGCCAACCACGGCGGTGCTGTGGCTGCGGACGATTGCGGCACTGTGTCTTGGACACACAACTACACTTCACTCACTGCCGGATGCGGTGTGGAAGAGTCTGCCGAAGTGACGTTCCGTGCAACGGACGCATGTGGCAACTACTCTGAAACGACGGCCACTTGGAGCATCGTGGACAACACGCCTCCAACCATTTCATTCGGCGGCATCAACATGACGGCCGAGTGCAACCCAGGGGCAAGCCCAGCCGACAACTGGTTGGCGAACCACGGTTTTGCCAACGCAGCTGACGATGGATCGGGGCTGACTTGGTCGAACGACTACACTGGCATGACCAACGGTTGTGGCAACACAGGCTCGGCCATGGTGACGTTCACCGCGACGGACGACTGTGGAAATGCTTCCACCACGTCACGCATTCTCACCATCAGCGACACGACTGCTCCGACGGCTTCCGCTGACGACATCACTGTGGACTTGGATGCCAATGGCGCAGCTTCGATCACGACAGCGGACATCGACAACGGTTCCTCGGACACGTGCGGAGAGGTGACCTTGTCACTTGACATCACGTCGTTCGACTGCAACGATGTGGGCAACAACACGGTGACCTTGACGGTGACCGACGAATGTGGCAACGAGAGCACGGCAACGGCGAACGTTTTGGTCCGTGACCAGGTGGATCCAGTGGCCGTGACGCAAAATCTCACCGTGAACCTCGATGCTTCTGGCAACGGTTCCATCACGCCAGCTGAAGTGGACAATGGCTCGTCTGACGCTTGTGGCATTGCCACGCTCGCCTTGGACAAGACGGCCTTCACATGCGCTGATTTGGGCGCCAACACGGTGACCCTGACGGTGACGGACAACAACAGCAACACGGACACGGAAACGGCGATCATTACGGTGAACGACGTGACCGCTCCAGCCATTGTTGCGGCATCTGACTTGACCGTGGACTGCGGCGCGAGCAACGCGAACGACTTGTCTACTTGGTTGAGCAACTACGGTGGTGCGACCGCCACCGACGCATGTGGCCCATTGACTTGGTCCAGTGATTACAATGCCAATTCCACCGTTGTCAGCTACACCTCGGAAACTACGGGCCAGCAGGTCACGCCTACTTACGCTTTCGGCACGTTCCCCGTTGACACTGACCTCAGCGACAGCGATGACGATTACGCAGAAGTGACCCTGCCGTTCACGTTTACATTCTACGGACGAGATTACGACGTCATTGACATCAGCACCAATGGCTCCATCAGTTTTGATGCTGAGTGGGGTGATGATTACGATGCATATGATTTTGATGAGTACTGTACCGACATGGTTTTGGGAGCTCATACTGACTTGGATCCAGAGGCATCCGACTTGACAGAGATTTCTTACGGCGTAGTGGGCTCGGCCCCAAACAGGGCTTACGTCATCAGCTGGCACGTGGTTCCGAACTACGACCTCAACGAAATCACTCACGACTTCCAAATTGTATTGTACGAGGGAACGAACGAGGTGGAAATCTACAATGCGGGCCATCCTGATCTGGATGGTAATAACATGACCGTCGGCATTGCAAGTGAGGACTGCGAAGGCATGGGCCCTCACGAAAATAGTTCCTCGCCGTTCCTCGGTGGCAAATGGATTTTCAGCCCTGAAGAGTCAATTGAGTCTAACGTTTTGAGCGACGAGTGCGGGGCCACCGGAGAAGTGACAGTAACCTTCACGGTGACCGACGGCTCGAACAACAGCTCCAGCACGACTGCGACCTTCACCATTGAAGACGACACCAAGCCTACGGTCATCACCCAAGACATCACGGTGGATTTGGATGCCAACGGAGCAGCAACAATCACGACTGCAGACATCGACAACGGTTCGAATGACGCTTGCAGCGATGTGACCTTGTCGCTCGACGTGACGTCGTTCGATTGTGACGATGTGGCACAAGTGCAGGTGGTGACGTTGACTGCCACTGACGCGTGCGGCAACTTCCAAACGGCCACAGCCAATGTGACGGTGCGCGATCTCATCGATCCAACCATCACGGCTCCTGCCGCTGTGAGTGTGTCTGCGGACGCAGGTGCTTGCAGCGCAGCGGCCTCAGGAGTGAGCCTCGGTACACCTGCAGTCGCTGACAACTGCAGCACGTTGGTGTCGAACAACGCACCCTTATCATTCCCTGTGGGTCAAACCACAGTGACTTGGACGGTGGTCGATCCTTCCGGCAACGACGCTACGGCGACCCAAGTCGTGACAGTCACCGACGATCAAGCCCCAGTCATCGCAGGTATGCCCAACAACATCAGCGTGAACACCGCCGGTGGTGTGTGCACGGCGGTCGTGAATTGGGCCAGCCCCACGGCGACTGACAATTGTGGTGTGACTTCATTGACACCTTCTGTGGCCTCTGGCTCGACCTTCGACCTCGGAACGACCACAGTGACGTACACAGCCCTCGACGCGGCAGGCAACTCCACGGAGGCCAGCTTCACCGTCACGGTGACGGACAACCAAGATCCGACCATCACAGCACCCATCGATGTGTTGGTGAATGCAGATGCAGGTGCGTGTGCAGCCGCTGCTTCAGGTGTGACTTTGGGCACGCCAACGACGGCCGACAACTGCAGCGTGGCTTCAGTGACCAACGATGCACCCGCTTCATTCCCTGTGGGCAACACGGTGGTGACATGGACCGTGACCGACGGTTCAGGCCGCACGGCCACCGCCACTCAGAATGTGACCGTGGCGGACAACCAGTTCCCCACCATTGCGGGAATGCCATCTGACATCTCGGTGAACAACGACGCAGGCAACTGCAGCGCTGTGGTGAACTGGACTGCACCCACGTCTGACGACAACTGCGGAGTGACTTCCTTCACGACGTCTCACGAGTCAGGTTCGACCTTCCTCGTGGGTGAAACGACCGTGACCTACACGGCGAAGGATGCTGCGGGCAACACGACCACAGCCACCTTCAAGGTCACTGTCAGTGACAACGAGAAGCCTGTCATCAGTGGCATGCCAGCCAACATCACGCAGGACAACGATGCGGGTCAGTGCAATGCGGCTGTGACTTGGACCGCACCAACTGCGGATGACAACTGCACATTGCTTTCGTTGACGTCTAGCCACAACCCTGGTGCGACCTTCAACGTGGGCACCACGACGGTGACTTACGAGGCTGAAGACATTCATGGCAACATCCACACGGAAAGCTTCACGGTGACTGTGGTGGACGCTGAGGATCCTTCCATTGCGAGCATGCCCGCCAACATTGCGGTCAACAACGACGCAGAGAACTGCAGCGCGATTGTGACTTGGAGTGAGCCGACCTCGGCGGACAACTGCGGTGTGACTTCATTCACATCGACGCACGCTTCAGGTGCAGCATTCCCTGTGGGCCAAACCACAGTGACCTACACTGCAATCGATGCGGCAGGAAATGACATTTCAGGCAGCTTCATCATCACGGTAAGCGACAACGAGAAGCCTGTCATCAGCGGCATGCCTGCAGACATCGCCCAAGACAGCGATGCAGGACTTTGCACCGCAGTGGTGACTTGGACAGCGCCTACGGCTGCGGACAACTGCGAGATCGCGACCTTCACGTCGAGCCACGACTCTGGAGATACCTTCCCCTTGGGAGAGACCACAGTGACGTACACTGCGACGGACATTCACGGCAATGTCCAATCAGGCAGCTTCACAGTGACCATCTCTGACGATGAGAATCCAACGATCAGCGGCTTGCCACAAAACATCACCCAGTCAAACGACACGGGATCTTGTGACGCGGTTGTGACGTGGACAGCACCAACTGCTGCTGACAACTGCACAACTGTGACGTTGACTTCAACGCACGATTCTGGGGATACGTTTGCGGTGGGTGAGACCACAGTGACGTACACGGCCAAGGACGCAGCGAA
>CBFHRO010000085.1:0-7712 GCA_965658245.1 uncultured Flavobacteriales bacterium | reverse complement strand
GGCTTGAAGTGAAGCCTCCCTCTCGGGACTCGCGCCACCGCGAGGTGGCGCAACACTGTCCCTCCATGTTCCTCCTCCTGCGTCGAGCACCTGTGCTCGCAAGCGCGCAAACGCCATCTTTTGTCATGGGAGTTGCAACATGATCACGCGACATGCCGTAAGTTTCCGTGAAAAGCAGGATTTCATGAAAGGTGTCGTTTTTACCGAGTTTCTCGAGATGGTCGAACAGAAGTTTGGCATGGAGATGGTCAACGCGTTGATTGACAACAACGACCTCTCCTCCGACGGAGTGTACTCCGCAGTGGGCACCTATCACCACTCTGAGATGGTGGCGCTCGTGGTGGACCTCGGGAAGCGAAGTGGCATCACCATCCAGGATTTGCTCAAGGCGTTTGGCGCGTATTTGTTCCAAACCTTCAAAACAGGGTATCCCGAGATGTTTGCCAACGCCACCAACGGCTTTGAGTTCCTGCAAAGCGTCGACCAGGAGATTCACGTGGAGGTGCTGAAGCTTTATCCGGATGCCGAGCTGCCATCATTCCGTACAACACTTCTGTCGGAGCACGTCTTGCAAATGGATTACCGCTCAGACCGAGCCATGGGCGCATTGGCGCACGGATTGATCGAAGCCTGCGGGGAGCACTATGACGAAGGGTTTGAGATTGACTTTCAACCCCAAACGGAAGACGGCAAACACGTTCGCTTCGTGATTGAGAGACAAGCGTAACGCCCTCATGTCGGATGACGCTTACAGGAAGGCCTTCGAGCGAGAGCGACTCGCACGCAAAGAAGCCGAGCGAATCACGGAACTGAAAAGCCGTGAGTTGTATGCCCTCAACTCGGCATTGAAGGAGCTCAATGCGGAGTTGGAGCAACGGATTTTGGACCGAACCGAAGAACTCGACAAAGCCCGTTTGCGTGCCGAAGCGAACACCCGTGCCAAATCGGAGTTCCTCTCCGTCATGAGCCACGAAATGCGCTCGCCACTCAACGTCATCATTGGATTCGCGGAACTCTTGGCGCAAAGGGAATTGGAGGGTGAAGAAGGGGGATACGTCCGGAATTTGAGGTTCAGTGCCATTCAATTGTTGAATCTGATCAACGACATCCTTGACCTCAGCGCCATCGAGGCGGGGAAGGTCGTGTTTGACCATGCGCCTTTTGATGTGGTTCAGAACATTGAAAAGGTCTTTCAAGCCATGGAACAGCGTGCGGTCGACAAAGGCCTCACTTGGAGCTTGTCGCTGCCCACGACGTTGCCTTCTCCACTTCGTGGCGATGTGGCCAAATTGAATCAAGTGCTCATCAACCTCCTCGACAACGCCATCAAGTTCACGTCCCGAGGAGGCGTCACTTTGGACATGAGTCATCTCAAGGACAAGGGTGAAGACGGCGAAGTTTGGGTGCGCTTCGAGGTGCAAGACACAGGGAAGGGCGTCTCCGAGGAAAACGTCGAGCGGATCTTTCAAAAATTCGAGCAGGAAAACACCTCGACCCGGCGTTTGTACGGGGGAACGGGATTGGGTTTGGCGATTTCGAGGCATTTGATCGAAATGCAAGGCGGGAGCCTCACATGCACCAGCGTCCTTGGGTCGGGAACCACCTTCAAGGTGGAGCTGCCCTTTGCATTTGAACAGAGGGTGGCGCAAGATCAAGTCGACCTTCACCAAGAGGAAGAATCGCTTTTGGGAATGAAGGTGCTCGTGGTGGAGGATTTGGAGGTGAATCGCATGTTGCTGCGTCACATGTTGCGCGACTCGGGCGTGGTCATGCTGGAAGCCGAACACGGCGCCGAGGCCCTGAAGGTGCTGGGACAAGAAGAGGTCGACTTGGTCTTGATGGATTTGCACATGCCTGAAATGGATGGCATCGAGGCCACCCAAGCGATTCGAAAGGGCGCAGTTGAAGGGGTGGACACCGCGTTGCCCATCGTGTGCCTCACAGCCGATGTTTTCAAAGAAACCAAGGAGTCGATTTTCTCTGCGGGTATGAACGACTTTGTGACCAAACCCATTGACATGCACCGGCTTCATCAGGTGCTCGGTCATTGGCAAAGGCACATTCGAGCCGGACGGACGGCCACATCCTGAACGACCCAAGTGGCACCTACCTTCGTGTCATGCACAAAAAGTGGTTATGGTTGGCCGCCGCGACGGCCATGGGCTTGCTCTGGGGGGGACTTGACTTGGCGGTGGAAGACACCCCGCGCGAGGGCAAACTGGCGCCCAACCTTTGGCAAGAATGGAAGTGGAGTTTCCCAGATGTGACTTGGCATCCCGAAGAGGCAGACGCCGCTGAGCGGGAGGCACGTCTTCACGCATCGCAGTCTCAAGACCGGGTGGTGGAAGGAACATGGACCCAGCACGGACCGCTGAATTTGAGTGGCCGGATCAATGCCCTTCATCAGGGGAGCAATCCCCTCCAGCCTCGCTTGTATGCTGGGGCGGCCGCCGGAGGGCTGTGGCGCTCTGTCAACAATGGCGTGACGTGGTCATCTGTGACCGAGGAATTTGAGCACATGGCCATTGGAACCATGGCCTTTCATCCCGACACCCCGGAGATCATGTATGTGGGAACGGGGGATCCCCAAATCAGCGGACACCCGCGCATTGGCGGTGGCGTGTTCAAATCGGTGGACGGAGGCACCACATGGACTTCCATTGGCTTGGAAGAGACGCGCATCGTCAGTCGCATTGAACTCGACCCCGTTGATCCCAACGTCGTTTTTGCAGCCACGATGGGCAATCCCGGAATGCCCGGTCCCCACCGCGGCTTGTACCGTAGCCAAGATGCGGGTGCCTCTTGGGAGCAAGTGTTGTTCGTGGGGGATTCAGTGGGCATCAACGACGTGCGGATTTCGAGCGTCTCAGGCGCCATTTTGGCCACCTCATGGCATCGCATCCGAACCAGCACGACCAGCGACCTTGTCAGTCCTGACAACCAGGTGTACCGAAGCTTGGATGGCGGGGACACGTGGGAGATCCTCCCCAGCCCGTGGGGAGAAGACGAGCGATGCCGGATTGGTTTGGAAGAGTCGCAAGGAAGGTTTGTGCTCAACCCCGTGGGGGCCGATTTGCAATTCAGCAACCTGTACCGCACAGGGGACGACGGGACGACTTGGACCGCATTGGTTCCGGAGGGAGCCATGCCGGAAGGCGTCTTGGGCGGCTTTGGGTGGTATTTCTCCAAAGTGCGCGTGAATCCTTGGGATTTCAATGACATCAGCGTGCTCGGAGTGGAATTGTGGAACACCTTGGACGGCGGGGAGACCTGGGAGCGCATGGGGCCTGAGTGGTGGACGTACGAGGTCCATGCAGACAAGCACGACCTTCAGTGGGTGGGCCCTGATGAATTGATTTTGGCCACCGACGGTGGGGCGTACCGAAGCACCGACCACGGAGCGACTTGGCAAGACATCGAGGCGCTTCCGATTGGCCAATTTTACCATGTGACCCACATTCCATGGGCGCCTGGATGGTACACTGCAGGGGCACAAGACAACGGGACAACCACGGGCAATGCCTCGGTGGCGGCAAACTGGACCCGCGACCGGGGCGGCGATGGTTTCACGGCACTGTACCATCCTGAAGACCCATCCCTGCGGGTGGCCACCGTGCAGTATGCCAACTTCGCTTACAGCCTGACGGCGTGGGATGAGGAACCGGATTGGAACAGCTTCACGGAGGGCATCGATCCCGACGATCGCGAACCTTGGGATGCGCCCATCTTTTTCCACCCTGCCAATCCTGAGGTGGCTTGGTGTGGCACGCAGAGGGTGTACCGCATGGACGATTCACCGTTTGGCGTTTGGCAGCCTGTGAGCGATGACCTCACCTTGGGCGTGGGTCCGGGCTTGAACTTCAGGGTCATCACCACCATGGCGGGAAGTCCCTTCAACGAAGACGTGGTTGCCGTCGGCACTTCCGACGGACAAGTGTGGTACTCGGCCAACGGCGGCGACGATTGGTCCCTGATGACGGCGGGACTGCCTCAGCGGCAAGTCACAGACATTGCCTTCGATCCTTTTCATCCCGATTCCATGACGGTCACGTTGAATGGCTACAAGGATGCGGTGTACACGCCCCACGTGTTCCGGGCTGAGATGGGGGGCGTTTGGAACGACGTCACAGGTGATTTGCCAGACCACCCTGCCAACGATTGGCGCGCCTTGAACGACAGCACGTGGGTGATTGCCACGGACTACGGCGTCTACCACACGACAAATTGGGGGCAACATTGGGAACGGGTGGGTGACATGCCGTTCATTCCGGTCTTTGAGCTCGACGTGGACACTGCGGCCTCCCAGCTGGTGGCAGCCACGTTTGCGCGAAGCATCCAGACGTTCCCCCTTGACAGCCTTTTGCCTGTGTTTGTCGAGGAAGAGCCCGTCGACACCACAGTCTTTGCGGTGGATGAGTTGGTGAGGCCCGAAAGTTCTTGCATGCGCCCTGTGAATCACCCCTATGGACGTCGCGCACAAGGTCAAATTGACCCTTTCTGGCAGGGAGGGACGTGGACGATCTTTGACATGCAAGGCAGGCCAATGAACCAAGGCCTGGTTTCCTCAGAAAGGGTGGAATGGACGATGGAAGGGTGGCCTCCGGGTGCCTACGTTTTCCAGCTCCAGGGACCGCACAAAGAAACGTGCGCGGTGCGCTTCCTCAAGGCTGGGACGCGCGAAGGCAAGTAGAAGAGACCCTCAATACGGACAGGGTGAGCCAATGGCGCCCAACAGCAGCAACAGGTCTGAAATTCCGACAGAACCATCGCTGTCGAGGTCATTGGGGCAGGACGACATGCACCCGAACCCCGTCAGAAGGCCCAACAAGTCGTTCACCTCAATGAAGTAGTTGCCATTCACGTCTGCGGGGCAAGAGGGCTCAGGGTACAATTCACATGTGGGAGGAGTCAAGGTGATTTCCAACACCCCTTGCGTTTCGAGGTCACGGCCAGCGAGAGCCGGGTGCGCCGCGGCATACCTTTCCGCCCGAAACACGGAGTTGAGGCTGGGGATGCTTCCCTGCACGGTCGCGCCAAACGTCCCAATGGGATTGACGTATGACCACACCACCTCTTGATCGAGTGTGACTTCTCGAAGCTCTCCCGACGCGCCTTCAGTGATGAGGATGTTGCCGTTGGGGAGTTGCTGGGCCCCCGATGTGTTTTGCGAAAAGAAATCGGCATCGAGAATGGAGGGGTAACGCCAATCTGTGCCTTCAGGTCCCCATGGTTCAGTCGGCGCCAAGGCATAGCCACCGTCTGCGTTCAGCGGGGGCGTGATGACCTCCACGGTGCTGAACAGGCCATCAGGTCGCTCGTTGCCATTGGAGAACACCATGATTTGACCATTTTGGATCCAACGGGCGTCGTGCTGGCTGTGCAGCACACGGTCGGAGGCCGTCCCACGGCCATACGCCTCGGGGTTTCCCCATCGGTACATGAGGTGGCCCGCCGGGGTGTCTGTCAGGTCGCTTGGTGTGCTGTGGTCGATGATCCAGAGCTCATTGAAATCTCGTGAGCTCACCATGATTTGGTCGAGGTCTGCATTGTAGGCAATGGAATTGGTGTGCAACCAATCGCTGTCGTTGGCTTCGGCTTGGTAGTTGACGTCGATCTGGCGAGGATGTTCGCTGGGCGCGCCGTAATTAGGCAGAGACGGGTCAAACGCTTGGACGAGGTGGTCCACCGACTCCCACTTCCAAACCACGTTTCCTTCTGAAACTCCTTGCGGCTCAATTTCCACAATGCACAAGCCCCAAACCACATCCGACGTCTTCTCAGGGTCACGCCCCAGCGATTCCCACACTTCCCGTGGGTAAGACTTCCAAACGAGGGCCAACACGTGGCCATTGGGAAGCACAGCGATGTCGTGATGTTGGCATTCTGTGGGGGAAGAAAGGAGGTAGCTCCAAGTCAGGTCGCCTTCCCAGTCAAACACCTCAATGATGCCACCCGCACCCCCTGCCCCGAAGGCAGGATTGTTGGTTCGGCCCGCCCGAATCAGGCTGCCGTCGTCCAACAAATAGGCCATCATGCCGGCTTTGTATTGACTCGTCCAGCGGTTCACTTCTTCTCCGCAGTTGTTCAAGAGGTACGTGTTGCTCGACGACGTCACTGGGAGCAGGGTGTAGCCGTCATAAGCGCTTTCGCTTTGTAGCAGGAGCCCGACGGTGTTTGTCTCTTGGGCCTCGCTTGAAAAGGCCATCCAAAGCCCCAAGGTGAAAAAGAAACAATGGGCACCGCGAAGTGCGGAAAGTGACGTGCAGGTCATTGAAGCAACATATGGTTCACGAGAGAAAACCGGCCGCGGCCAAAAAAGTTGCGTGGATGACGATTTCTTAACGGTCAGCGCACCACCGCCACGCGCGCAACGCCGCCACCCGCAAGTTCCATCGTCACCAACCGCCACCCGTCCCCGTTGTGAAGTGGAAAATCAATGCGCGACGCTCCGGCAAACGTATCTGACCATAGAAGCCGCCCTTGAACATCCCAGAGCGAGGCACATTCCACTCCACTTGGAACTTCGATTGTGGTTGGATTCAACCACGTGAAGGGGACTTCCCGTAGGTCGAAGACTCCTGGGAAAATCAGCGTGGTCGAGAGGCTTGCGGTGCATCCGTAGGTGTTGGTGGCGATCACTTCGAAGGGATCCTCGAAGTAGTTGTACAGGGTGTCGCCCGTGGCAAACAGGTTGCCCAATGCGTCGAACCACTCGAAGGTCACCTCGGGCTGGTCCCACACGACGACGTGAAACGTTCCGTCGAGCAATGGCTGGATGAGTTCCACCATGGGCTCAGAGGGTGCGGGGTACACGGTTACGGCTTGTTGGTCGACGTCGTAGCACGCCTCTCCGGATTCGCCGAGTTCGTAGGTGAGGTTGACCGTGCCTGGGGTCACGAAGGCAGGGTCGAACACTGCACCGAACACCCCGTTGCCTGTCCATGTGCCTCCCTCCGTGGCGGCTTCCAAGGTCACCGCTGCGTCGTTGGCACAGAAGGGGCCGACCGTCAAGATGGTCGCATCGAAGGCGGGCAACACCGTCAACGTCCAACTGGCAATCACGCCGTCGACGATGTAATCCACCGTGTGCGTGCCTTCCCCAGCCGCGGCAGGGTCGAAGAGGTCTCCAACAATCCCGGGGCCCGTCAAGAAGCCGCCGGCAGGAGCCGTGGCCAAGGCGAACGGTTCCGCATCGAGGCATGTCGTCTCAGGCCCACTGATCGATGGTGGCTGGGCCGTTTCACCGAAGTTGTACACCTCGTTGGGGTCATCAAAACCGGGCATCGGCGCGCCGTTGGTGTTGGACCATCCGGTAAAGGGCTGGATGGCGTCAAATCCCGGATACGTCAAGATGTTTCCCGAAGCTGCCCGCCACAGGTGCAAAGTGAATTCTTCGCTTCCCGTGATGCCTTCGTCCACCGTGGAGGTGGTCATGTCGTCCCCGTAGATGGGCAAGTTGATGTAGGCCAGTCCGTCGTTCATCACCACTTGTGCGGCTCCGGCACAATTCCCTGCCATGTCCATTGCCGCAATCCAATCGTTGGCGTTGGCCGGCACCCCGTTCACCTGAGCCTGCCCGTAAAACGTCCCGCTCGAATTGGTGGGCGTGAAGGCAAATTCAGCCGGTTGGGCGAGGGCCGTGAGGGAGCTTCCGATCATGGCACCAAAGCACACCAAAAAGGCCGCCCGGAGAGGCGACCTTTTGAGGGATG
>CBFHRO010000084.1:0-7968 GCA_965658245.1 uncultured Flavobacteriales bacterium | reverse complement strand
TGACATGTCCGCAAGCCCAGCCCCCAAAAGCCCTCGAAAATCCGGCAAAGCAAAGCCGCTAGCCCAATCGAGCAACCGCGCTGAAAAGACGAAGAAGACGGCCGTCACCACCAAGATTTTTGTCCTTGACACATGTGTGCTGTTGTTTGACCACAGTGCGCTGACCAACTTCGAGGACAACAAAGTGGCGATTCCCATCACCGTGCTCGAAGAGCTCGACCGATTCAAGGTGGGCAACGAGACCAAACACTTTGAAGCGCGGGAGTGCATCCGCATTTTGGATCGACTCAGTCAATCTCAATCGCTTCAAGATTGGATCCCGGTGGAGAATGGCATGGAAGGACAGCTTCGCGTCATCATGGATTCTGGCTGTCCAGATGCCCAAGCCTCCACGGTGTTTTCTGAGCGCACCAACGACCACAAGATTTTGGACGCCGCACTGTGCTTGCAAGCGAAAGAACCCGAGGCCAAGGTCATCCTCGTTTCCAAGGACATCAACCTCCGACTCAAAGCCAAGGCGCTGAACCTGCCGGCAGAGGATTACCAAACAGGCAAGGTCAAGGACAACCGCCACATGTTCACCGGGCGAACCACGTTGGAAGGCGTGGACAGCGAGGTCATTCGCAAGATGTATGTCGACGGAAACAGCCGAAAAATCACCGCGCTCGGCGAAGACCGCCAAAACAACCACTTCTACATCTTGAAGGACGGCTCCGCCAGTGCCATGGGCTACTTCAACGAGAAGAAACGCAACATCGAACGGGTTGACAAGTCCTATGCATACGGCGTCAAACCCCGCAATGCGGAACAGGCCTTTGCCCTGCACGCCATCCAAAATCCGGACGTCAACCTCGTGACCATTTGCGGGGTGGCCGGAACAGGGAAAACCCTGCTCGCCTTGGCCGGCGCGTTGGAGCAAAAGAACCGGTTCGACCAAATCATCTTGGCCCGCCCCATCGTGGCATTGAGCAACAAAGATTTGGGCTACCTGCCAGGAGATGCCGAGGAAAAGGTCAATCCCTACATGCAGCCTTTGTTTGACAACCTGAACTTCATCAAAAATCAGTTTGGGCCCAACGAGCGCAAAGCACGCGCCATTGAAGACATGAAGGCCGAGGGGAAAATTCAAATCTCACCCCTGGCCTACATCCGTGGCCGCTCGCTCTCCAATGTCATTTTCATCGTCGATGAGGCCCAAAACCTGACGCCGCACGAAGTCAAGACCATCATCACCCGCGCAGGCGAGAACACCAAGATCATCCTCACAGGGGACATCCGTCAAATCGACACGCCGTACTTGGACGAACAGTCCAACGGCTTGACCTACGTCATTGACCGCCTGCGGGGCAAGGACCTTTATTGTCACGTCACGCTGGAAAAGGGGGAACGCTCCGACTTGGCCAACCTGGCCAACGACCATTTGTAAGCGCCTTTTAGCGGCGCACGATGCGTCGCGTCCACGTCCGTCCGTCACGGTGCACGCGCAACACGTAGGTGCCCGACGTCGAGGGAAGTTCCTGCTGCCATGCAACACGATTCACGACCCCATGGGCCACACGTGAACCTGACGGGGTGTACAGTTCCCAAAGCCCCCCCACCGCAGCGTCTGGTGCGCGAACCGTCACCTGCCCCATGGGCGCAGGGTTGGGATGAATGCGAAGCTGCGACACGCTCGAGAACCCTGACGTTCCAGAGGTGACAGGAAGGGACAAAGACGTGGCAGCCACCAATTCAGGCGCCGCTCCCTGGGCCTCAAACAACGCCTGGAAGGCCTGAATGGTGCTGTCTTGAATGTCAAACATGGGCGCAACCCACCGTGCAGGCATGCTTTGGTACCACATGCGCACGTCCACTGTGACATTGGAACTCGACGTAGGCGAGGCGGTCATGGCGTAGTGCACTTGGTCCAATCCCTCACCGGCCTGAGCCACGAAGTCGTCGTCCATCAACGCAGCACCTTCCACCCTCGTCGTGTCGTACACGGGGTGATCGTGACTGAATCCGAGGGGCAGCAATCGGTTGTCCTTGGCTGACCCTGCGGCACGTTCCAACACATTGGTGGGTGTGCCTGTCACGTCCACCGCCACGAGCTCGTAGACCTGCACTTCGTCTTCTTCGACGATGTCTGTGTAGTGAGGCTCAAAGGTGCTGAGTCCTCCCTCGTCCACGCCCACGAGAAATCCACCGCCTTCCCACTTGCCGCTGTGCCACAAGGTGTCTCCGTTTTGGTGGGCAACCACCTCAATCCATGCGCGACGGGCAGGGTATCCTGACGGGAACTTGTGACCCGCCTTGTTCCTGACGCGCACGCTGAGGGTGCCCAAATCGTCGACCCAAGACGCTTCCTCCACCGTCAACTCAACGGTTTCATTCCGAAGCAAATCCCGTGTCCAAGAGATGGTGCTGTCAAATTGCGCCTCGGTGGCGGTCAGACCGAGCGCGTCGATGTTGTCGCGCATGATCTCCAGCATTTGGACATTGCCCCCCACAAGCAAATGTTTGCTGTAAGGCTGGCGTGGCTCCAAGAACAAATAACCCGAGCTGATGACCACACCCTCGTCGACCTTGGGCATGTGACAGTCCTGACATTCCGAAGGAGACTCCCCATCGTCCGCGTAGGCCGAGTTCAGCCACTCGTGGTAGGTGGCTTGTTCGACGTAGTCTTGTCCCGTGAGGTTGCCCTCCATGTCTGCGGTTTGGGTGACCAGAGAGTGGCAGCCCGCACAGACTTCGGAACCATCGACGTGCGCACCGTAGCCAATGTTGTAACCGGTGTAGGTCACCATCGGAGGCGTGTGCAACGGGGCGTCGTCCTTTCCTGCGCCGTATTGACCGTAGATCATGGCGCTGTCAAACTCGAGGACCCCACTGAACGTGTTCCCAACGCTCGGTGCTTGTTGGTGACAAGCCACGCAGCTCACCCCATCCAGCGCGAGGGTGTCGTGAAACAGCTGCGCCATGGCGTAGTGCTCCTCCCCAAGGTGGTGGGCGTTGAAGTGTCCGAGCGGGGCGTGGCACGACGTGCACTTGTCCTCCAGTTCCAATTGGTGGTCGGGGTTGATGGCCACCTCGTGGGCCACTTTGGCACGCCAAAACGGATCCTTGGCGCTGTTCGCCATGAGGGAACTGCGCCACTGGTCCGTGGGATTGATGTCGTGCCCCTCCGCCGTCACGCTGGCGTACCCGACGGGGTCTGCTCCATGACACCCCGCACACTTTCCACTTCCGGTGAACAAGGCATTGGACGTGTCTGGCAAGTCCGCGTACGCCGACATGAACGCACGGCTGTGGTAGGGTTGCGCCTCGGCATGGAGGTGCGACGGCCGCGCGGCCCAAGAGGCCAGCACTGCGATTGTGGCGAGGCCAAGGCCCCACAAAACTTTGGACGTGGTCGCGTTCATGGTCAGGAAACCAAAATTCGGACATTCACGTTGCACGGGCACCCATTCCAGTCACAAGATGCGTACCTGTCGCACCACTGGCCGGCCGAGATGCTCGTTCAAGCGGTCCACAATGTCTTGCTTGGCATGTTGAAACTCCTCTTTGAGGGGGCCGCTGTCGAGCATGCAGAGCAGGGTCCCGTCTTTTTGCAAATGCAGCTTGCGGGTGCGGTTCTCCACGGGCGTACCAAACACTTCCCGCCACGCCTCCCGCACCTCCACCTCGTCAAGTTTGCCCTGCATGCGGGACACGCGCAAGAAATGCTGGATGACCTCAGCAAGCGGACGCGAGCTGTTTTCAGCGCGTTCGTAATCCGCTGAATTTCTCAGCACAGGTCGTCTCCGCTTGCTCATGCCCATTGGGTTTGTGGGATGACCTCGCCCTGGCTCACTTCAAAGACCCTGACATCTGCCCCGGTTGCGGCAAACATGTCTGGGATGCGCCCCAAGTGGGTGTCTGTGATGAACACTTGACCAAACGTGCCGTTGGTCACCCTCTTCATCAGCGCTTCCACACGCTTCTCATCGATCTTGTCGAAGATGTCGTCAAGCAACAAAATGGGCTTCACCCCCGTCGCCTCCTCGATGAATGAAAGCTGTGCCAGACGCAAGGCCACCAGAAACGACTTTTGTTGTCCCTGGCTGCCAAAGCGCTTCAGGGCATGGTCGCCCAACGTGAACACCACGTCGTCCTTGTGCACCCCCACTGTGGTGCGCCGCAACCGACGGTCCTCGTCTTGGGCCGCGAGCATTTGGGCTTCGATGCCCGCGGCATCTTCGCTGACGTGGGTCGTGAGCTTGAGCCCCACCTGCTCCGCCCCACCTGAGATCTCTTCGTAGGTCGCCAAAAATCCTGGCAAGAAAGAATCAACAAACGACTTGCGCGCCTTGGCAATCACCGCCGCTTTGGGGGCAATGCGCGCGTTCCAGGGGGCGAGCAAGCCCGCATCAAACGTGCGGTTCTCCGCGAAATACCGCAACAACGCGTTGCGCTGAACCAAGGCCTTGTTGACGTCGATGAGCGCATCGAGGTAGGCACGATCGTATTGACTGATGACGGCATCCATCCACTTTCTGCGCATCTCACTCCCCCCTTGAATCAACTCCGCATCGTCGGGTGCGATCATGACCGCTGGGAACCGTCCAATGTGCTCCGCCAGCCGCTTGTAGGGCTTGTCGTTCCGCTTGAACTGTTTCTTCGACCCGCGCTGCACACCGCAACTGATGCGCTCCTTGATCCCCAACCGCTCAAAGTCTCCCTGCACCAACATGAACGGTTCGCCGTGGGCGATGTTTTGGGCATCAATGGGATTGAAATAGCTCTTGCAAAAGCACAAATAATGCACCGCATCAAGCACATTGGTCTTGCCGCTCCCGTTGTCTCCGAGGAAGCAATTCACCTGAGAACCAAGGCTTACATCCGCACCAGAGTGGTTTTTGAAGTGAACCAAATGAAGATGTTCGAGCCGCATGCTGCGAATTTCTTATTTTTGGCCTCCGTTACCCAAATCTCATGGCGAAGAAAACCAACCAAGAAGAAACAATTGTCAACGTGGACGAGCTGTACAGCAAGTCTGAGCAATTCGTCGACAAGAACCGCAAGCAACTCACCCTCGGTTTGGGTGGGGTTGCCACTGTCATTCTCGTCGTCATCGGCTACAGCAGCTTGGTTGTGGCGCCTAAGAACACTGCGGCCGAAGAGGCCTCGTTCATGGCGGAGCACTACTTCGCCAAGGACAGCGCCGATCTCGCCATGTTGGGCGACGGCTTGAACGCTGGCCTTGAGGAAATCCTCAGCGACCACAGCGGCACCCCAGCCGCAGCGCGTGCAGCGTTCGAACTCGGCATCCTCCACCGCGATGCAGCCCGTTTTGACGAAGCTGTTGACGCCTTCACCCAGGCTGGATTCAGCGACGATGTCTTCGGTCCTCTGACAGACGCCAACATCGGCGACTGCTTGGTGGAGCTCGGCGACCTCGAAGGCGCGGAGGGACACTTCGCATCGGCAGCCTCGCGTGCCGCATCTGGATTGGCAGCCAAGGCCCTCTCTCCCATGTGCTCGTACAAACGCGCCCTGGTGCTGATTGAACTCGGCAACGAGGGCAAAGCCCGCAAGGTGCTTGAGGACCTCGCAGAGGACTTCCCCAATTCGACCTACGCCGCCAACGCCACGGGCTTGGCCGCGTCTCTTGCCCGCTGATTCATGGCCACGGCAGGAAACAACCTGAGTTCCTACAAGTCTGAAGACTTGCCCTACGGTGCCCACTTCAAGGTGGGCATCGTTGTGTCTGAATGGAACCAAACTTACACGGGCGGCATGCTCGACGGTGCCCGCGAAGTGTTGCGCGAAGCTGGCGTCCCCGAGACCAGCATTGCCGTTCATTGGGTCCCCGGCAGTTATGAGTTGCCCCTTGGGGCGCAATGGCTCGCCGGGCGCGACGACATCGATGGTGTCATCTGCATCGGGTCGGTCATCCGTGGCGAAACCGCCCACTTCGACTACGTGTGCAGTGCAGCCGCCCAAGGCATCCTTCGCGTGAATCAGGACACTGGCAAGCCCGTCATGTTTTGCGTGTTGACCGACGACACCGCTGAACAGGCCGCGGCCCGATCGGGTGGCGAGCACGGCAACAAAGGCATTGAAGCGGCCGTGGGCCTGCTCAAAATGCTCGCCCTTCGTTCTTCTCTTTGACTTTCTCATGAAGCATTTCCTCTCCTTCTCCCTCGCCGTTTCGCTCGGCATCTTGACCATTCCTTTCGCCCTGGGCCAATATCCAGGATGGCAACAACAGGTGTCCTACGACATGAACGTCGTGGTCGACACAGCCTCCCACCAGTACCAAGGCGACATGAAGGTGGTGTACACCAACAAGAGCCCGGAGACCTTGGACAAGGTCTTTTGGCACTTGTTTTTCAATGCCTTTCAACCGGGCAGCATGATGGATGTCCGCTCGCGGTCCATCTCTGACCCCGACCGCCGCGTGGGCAGCCGCATTGTCGAGCTCCCTGAAGACGAGTGGGGATGGCAGCACATCCAGTCCGTCCAAGTCAATGGCAAGTCTGTGGCCTTTGTGGAGGATGGCACCATTTTGGAAGTGGCGTTGCCACGCGCATTGCGTCCGGGCAAGTCCGTGACGTTTGAACTGACATGGCAAGCGCAGGTCCCACGCCAAATCCGCCGCTCAGGATGGATGAACAAAGAGGGCGTGGAATACAGCATGACCCAATGGTACCCCAAGCTTTGCGAGTTTGACCACCACGGTTGGCACACCAACCCCTACATCGGACGTGAGTTTCACGGGATTTGGGGCAACTTCGACGTGCGCATCCACCTTCCCGAAGGCTACGGACTCGGCGCCACGGGTGTCAAGCAATCTGCCAAGCCTGCGCTTCTCCCCAACGGCAAGCCGGGAACCCTCCACCATTACAAGGCAAGCAACGTCATTGACTTCGCATGGGCTGCCGACCCCGATTTCATTGAAGAGACGGTCGACGTGGATGGCGTCACCCTGCGTTTGATTCACCAAGCGAGCGACGAGATCGACAGCAACTGGACGGCGCTCGCCGACTACGCGGCGAAAGCCATGGCCTACATCAACGAGGACATTGGCCCCTACATGTACCCCGAGTACACCGTGATCCAGGGAGGAGACGGCGGCATGGAGTACCCCATGATCACGTTGATCACGGGAGAGCGCTCTTTGCGCAGCCTGGTGGGTGTCACCGTGCACGAGATGGCACACAGTTGGTTCCAAGGCATGGTGGCCACCAACGAAAGCCTCCACGAATGGATGGACGAAGGCTTCACTTCTTGGGCCGAGTCGCGCTGCATGGCGAGCTTGTTTGCCGACCCATTGAAGCCAGATGAAAACCCGCATAAGTGGGCCTACGCGAGCTACATCAACCAAAACCTCTCCGGCAACGAAGAACCGCTCATCACGCACGCCGACCACTACAAAACCAACCGCGCCTACGGCGTGGGAGCTTACAGCAAGGGCGAGGTGTTGGTGGAGCAACTCGGCGCGGTGATGGGCACCGAGGCGCGAGATGAAGCCATGCGGACCTACTTCAAAAACTGGGCGTTCAAGCACCCTGGTCCCAACGATTTCAAGCGAGAGATGGAACGCGCCTCGGGCTTGGAGCTCGATTGGTACTTCCAATACATGATGCACACCACAGACGCGGTGGATTACGCTGTGGAATCCGTCGTGAACGACGAAGGGTTGGTCACGGTGGAACTGAGTCGTCGCGGTAACATGCCCATGCCACAGGACGTGACTTTGACCTGGGACAACGGCGAAACCACGCGCGTGCACATCCCTCTTGTCATGATGCGCGGCCATCGCCCCTTGGCCAAGGGGGAAATTCTCGGAGAAGACTGGCCTTGGGTCGACACCAACTACACCTTGGAGGTGCCCGCTCAAGGAAGGCTCACAGCTGTGACCATGGATGCTGCCGGCCTTCAGGCCGACGTGCATCGCGACAACAACCGCATCACGTTTGACTTGTCACGCGACCAAGAGGCGCG
>CBFHRO010000083.1:0-8026 GCA_965658245.1 uncultured Flavobacteriales bacterium | reverse complement strand
AGTTGATTTGGCCAGAGATGTCGCCCGTCGTGGTCACTTGCATGATGAGCCAACGGCCGTCAATCGGCAAGGCGTTGGCGGCCGTGTTCAACACGAACCACGTTGCACCCGTGAGGGTTGTGCTCACGAGGCTTGTCGCGCCGTCCGTCAAGAAGAAGGGAGTCACAGGCTGGGTGCTGTCCTCCACAATCGAAGGATCCACAGCGCCTGCAATTCCGGATGTCGAAGCAGGACCAGTCAAACCGATCGTCGCGTAGCTGTCGTCCGACAAGTCCGGGAATGCGCCCAAAAAGGCCGGGTTGATTCCGGAAGCATTCCACGAAGAATTGAATGGGCTGTTGAACGCCCCATTTGGAGTGTTTACGATGAGATTGTCAATGTCGGTCCCGTAAACGGCGGATATTTTGTCTGACGGATCCGAGGCATTGACAAAAAAGCGATAGACGGTTCCTCCAGTGCCGACCGCCGGTGATGCCTCTACTGTGAGAGAATAGGTGTCCAAGGGATTCACACAGCTCAGTCCACTGCCACCACACACTCCGCATTCGTCGAGGACGTTGCCTTCGCAGTCGCAAGCGCCTTCGGAGATGCTGGAACATCCGCACTCGTAGATCGCGCCGGGGCCGCCGCAAATGCCGCAATCGTCAAGCTCAGCCGTTCCGCCGCATTCGCCGTTGCAGTCCAAGAACAAGCAATTCACTTCGAAAGTCCCGTCGGGATAAACCCCTCCCCAGTTGTAGTTGCACGCCTCTGGGTCGTTGCACAGCTCGCCAAAATCCGGATAACATCCACCCTCCACCGTCCCGCAGTCGGGGTCGCAGTTCAGTCCGTCGTCGGCGTAGAACTGCCCAAGGCATGCTCCAGGAGTAAATGTTCCTCCAACGTTTCCAGCATTTGGGTCGCAACACGCCGCGTTTCCTCCGTCATCCTGACCATGGGCTGCAAAAGACAATCCTGCTGCCAGGCAAAGCACGAACCAACGTGAAAATTGAAAATATCCTTGCTTCAACATGCCGTGCCAAATACTGAAAGGAGGTTCAACAAATCGCTGACTTGGACTGCGCCGTCCCCGTCCAGGTCGGTCACGCAGCCCGGACACGCTCCCCCAAACGTGCTGAGCAAGTCGAGCAAATCGGCCACTTCCACCGCGCCGCTGCCGTCGAAGTCGCCGACACAGAGTTGGGGGCCAGAAAAATCAAGGATCGCGAAGGGGTCGTTCCAATCGGGAAGGGGGGCGCCGTTGGTGTTCGCCCACGTTCCAGCAGCCGCGCCGGCATTGAATTCAAGGGTCGTTCCCGCGCTGACGTCGTGAAGTGAAAGCACGAAGGACTCGCCGTCCTGCAAGCCTTCGTCCTCCGCCGTGGTCGGGTCGTCCCCGTAAATGGTCAGGTTGACAAAGGCCAAACCCTGTTCCAAAATCACCGTGGCCTGTCCCAGGCACAACCCTTGGCCGTCGTGCGCCCAAAGCTCGTCGCCCGCCTCGGCCGGTTCGCCGTCGAGCATCACGTTCGCCAAAAGCGTGGCGGATTGCGGCCCGGGCGTGAACCCAGCGCACTGGGCTGCAGCAACCACGGGCATGCCGAGGGCGCCAACAACGAGGTATCGCAACAAGGGACGCACTTTGATCTGGAGTTGGGCTACGTAAAGTACAAAATAAAACGCTGCTCGCACTGCAATTTTTGCGATTCAACGAAAGAAATACACAATGCGTCGAAGGTTTTGAACCGGCGCGGCGCCTTCGGCAAGGGGAGTCAGCCCTTGTGCAGGCCGCACTCCTTGGAGGACTGCTCCCACCACCACCGTCCGGCGCGGGGGTGCTCGCCTTCAAGGACGGCACGGGTGCAGGGGGCGCACCCGATGGACGGGAAGCCCTTGCGGTGCAGGGAGTTGGTGGGGACGCCGTGGGAGTTGATGTACGTGTCCAATTCGGCGTCGGTCCAGTCCACAATGGGATTGAACTTGATCAGGCCGGTCATGCCGTCCCGCTCGAGGCGGGGGAGGGAGGCGCGGTTGTCGCTTTGGGCTGCACGTAACCCGGTGACCCAAACCGAAGCACCTTCCAGGGCGCGCTTCAGCGGGTCGATTTTGCGAATGCGGCAGCAGGTTTTGCGGGCGTCGATGCTCCGAAAGATGGACGACATGCCCTGCTCGTTGACAAATTCCTCCAAGGATGCGGTGTCCGGAAAGAAGGACACCAGGTCGAGGTTGCGGTATTTGCTTCGGGTGCGATCGATGAGGTCGTACGTCTCAGGGAAGAGCCGGCCGGTGTCCAACGTGACGAGCTTGACGGGCAGGTCGTGCTGGGCAATGAGGTCGGTCAACGCCTGGTCCTCCAGTCCCAAGGAGGTCGTGAATACGACCTGTTCGGGATGCTGCTCGCAGAGCTGACGCAACGCCGTGACGGCATCGGTGCTGACGAGGTGAGGCAACGTAGACATCTCCCGAAAATACGTCTACGCAGCTTAAATCCCATCTATCCGATAGGAAAAAGAATTTTGGGGACAACTCAGGCCGACACGGAGGCACCTTCCGGATGCACGGCCAGGTCAGACAACGTGCGCTGTTCAAGCACGGCCAAATTGGCATCCCGCACCTCAGCCATCAGCCGGTTCAGTCCGCACACGGCCTCGTTGCAATCGTGGCAGCGCTCGTAGAAGTGAAGGCTGACGCAGGGGAGGGGCGCAATGGGACCGTCGAGGATGCGAATGACCTGCGCAAGGGGGGTGTCGTCAGGGTGTTTCAGGAGGTAATATCCGCCGCCCTTGCCTTTCTTGGAGCCCAGGATGCCTCCGCGTTTGAGGTCGAGCAAAATGGTCTCCAAAAACTTGGTGCTCATCGGATGAATTTGGACCATGTCACGGATGGAAGTTGGGGTGTCAGCGGCGGAAGAAATGGGGTCATTCTGTGCCGCTCTTTGGGCCAAATCATGTCGCACAAGCGTGCTCAAAGCACGGAAGGCGTATTGCGCTTTTTTCGACAGCATGACCCTAATTTAGGCGTTGTTCGTCTTAATCCCCCTTTTGGGGTGGGGTTTCATCACACGCTGCCAAGCCATCCTTAAATGCATTCGTTCAAAGCCTTGGCGACCATGGTGACGCAAGGGGTTGACATCGTCTTTGTACCTTAGGGGACCTGACAACCAACGGACGCGCATGAAACGATTTGGACTCTTTTTGCTGTGTGCAGGGTGGATGACCGCCGGCATGAAAACGGCCTCAGCCCAGCAACACACGGTGGCCCATCAGTGGAACGAGCAGGTGCTCGAGGCCATTCGCAACGATTTTGCGCGCCCCACGGTGCATGCCCGCAACCTGTACCACGCATCCATCTTGATGTACGACGCTTGGGCGGCGTACGACACGACCCAAGCCCAAACGATTTTCCTCGGTCAGGAATTTGACGGATACACTTGCCCATTTGACGAGGCCGCGTTGGACATTCCCTCGGACCTTGACGATCGTCAAGAAGCGCAAGAAATTGCGATGAGCTACGCGTCATACCGGCTCATTCGTCACCGCTATGAGGCCAGTCCCCAGGCGGAGTCGACCATGGCCAACATCTACGTGCAGATGATCATTCAGGAGCTGGACACGTCCTTCACCTCGACGGACTACGCCACGCACGGGGCGCCTGCGTTGGGCAACTACCTCGCCGAACAGCTCCTTGCCTACGGCATGACCGACGGCTCAAACGAAGCCAACGACTACGCCAACACGTGCTACACAGCGCTTGAGCCCAACATCCTGCCAGAAGTGCCGGGCACAAGTGGGCAAGTGGACCCCAATCACTGGCAGGCAGTGGAGTTGAGTTTTGCCATTGACCAAAGCGGCGAGCTCCTCACCGAAACGCCGCCTTTCCTCGGCCCACAATGGGGCGAGGTGGCCGGATTTGCACTGCGTGATTCCAACTTGACCACCGCCGAGCGCGACGGGTGCAGCTACAACTTGTGGCACGATCCGGGAGATCCCGTGTACCTCGACACCAATGTGTTTTCTGGGTTTGAGGATGCCTGGAAGTGGAACCACGGCATGGTGTTGCGCTGGAGCGAGCACTTGTCGCCCACGGACGGCGTGATGTGGGACATTGGTCCAGGGTCGTTGAAATACGACGGCAGCATTCCGGCTTCAGACAACTTGGACTCCTTTTACGAATGGGAGAACGGTGGCTTGACGGCCTGGTACGACGAGAACGGCAACTTCGGGGGGCAGGGCCATGAGGTGAACCCCTTCACGGGAGCGCCCTACGCGACCAACATGGTTCCCCGCGGCGATTACGCGCGGGTGATTGCGGAGTTTTGGGCGGACGGTCCAGATTCGGAGACGCCTCCTGGTCACTGGTACACCCTCCTGAATGAGTTCATTTTGGACGGCCAAGCGGGCCAGCATCGCTGGCGTGGGCAAGGTCCAATCATCCCGGATTTGGAGTTTGACGTGAAGTCGTATCTCGCCTTGGGCGGAGCCATGCACGACTGCGCCATTGCCGCGTGGAGCGCCAAGGGCTACTACGACTACTCTCGCCCCGTTTCAGCCATCCGATACATGGCGGAGCATGGCCAAAGCAGTGACCCCAACCTCCCCAACTACCACCCTGCAGGATTGCCGCTCATCCCTGGTTTCATTGAGATGGTGGACGACGCCGACCCTTTGAATTTCTTTGCCGGAGAAGACCAAGTGGGGAAGGTGAAGGTGCGTTGTTGGAAGGGCCCCGACTACATTGAGGTGCCCCTCATCGACGAAGCGGGGGTGGATTGGATCATGGCGGATCGCTGGTGGCCCTATCAGCGTCCCAGCTTTGTGACGCCACCTTTTGCCGGCTACGTCAGCGGTCACAGCACGTATTCTCGTGCTGCCGCCGAGCTGCTTCAACTCTTGACGGGGTCGGAGTACTGGCCCGGAGGCCTGGCGGAATGGAGTGCGCCCATGAACCAGTTTTTGGTGTTTGAGGACGGTCCAAGCATGAGCTTCAACCTGCAATGGGCCACGTTCATGGACGCGTCCAACGAAAGCGCCTTGAGCCGCATGTGGGGAGGCATTCACCCGCCCATTGACGACGCCCCTGGGCGACGCATCGGCAAGCATGTGGGACGCAACGCGTTCCACTACGCGGAGACCATCGTGTTTCCTCAATGGGCGCAGGAATTTGGCGGAGACGGATTCCTGCCGTCCGCCGATTGTCAAGGCGATTTCAACGGGGATGGAGCGCGTGGATCGGGCGACTTGATTCTCTTCTTGACCGCGTTTGGGTTGGGATGGACGGGCCCCTATGACCTGGACAATTCCGCTGCGGTGGACACCCCCGATTTGCTGACCTTTTTGCAACTGTGGGACAGCAGTTGCGAATGAGCAGGGATCTTGCGCATTTGTCGTGTGGAGCGTCCCCCCGTGCACAATGGTCTACGGAACAACTTTGAGGGGTGCCTGCCCGAGGCAATGGGATTGGGACGAATTTTAGGGCATGGACAGCAAGAACACTTCACTGATTCTTTTCTCGGCCGTTTTTTTGCTTCTGGGCTTCCTGCTCGGCAGGGTCACGGCACCCCAACCGCATGGTCCCCATGCCTTGACGAAGGGGCCCTTGACGTGCGATCCCAGTGGTTTGGCGGAAGAATTCATCTGGGTGAGTGAGGACGGAGAGGACATGCAAGTCACGGTGATCTCGGAGGGCGATTTTGAGGGCGACACGGTGTTTGCGTTGCCGGGTGGTGGAACCGTCAATGTGGTTCGGAATGGAGACGAGATGGAAGTGGAAGTGGAGGCCATGGCGGGAAGCATGACTGGAAGCGAATCAAGAGAAGAAAGTCAAGTCACAGTCACGCGCAGCCAAGGTGTCGATGGGGAGGTGCGCATCGAAAAGCGTGTCATTGTCATCCAAGAAGAAAATTGAAGAACAACCTCAATACGTTGAACATGAACAACCCAAGAACCCCATGGTGGCAAGCTGGCATGATGGCCTGCACATTGCTGTTGGCAGCCTGCGGCAGCGCCCCAGTCGAAGAAGCGCCGGCCACGCCTGAAGTTTCTCAAGAACAGCTCGAGGCGGAAGCCTTGGCCAAAGCCATTGAGTCTCGAGGCGAGCCCTGTGCTTGTGTCGTGGAAAACACAGAGGCCATGTCCGGATTGTTGGAGTCCTTGCAGAGCACAGAAAAGGTGACGGCCCAAGAACTCAACATCCAAATCGCCACGATGCTATTGCCTTGCATGAAGCCCAAGGGAGACACCATGCAAGACCGGGCCTTTTCCAAGGCCATGGGCAAGTGCGAGGGCTTCTCCAATTTGACAGAGGTCATGACCCAAGTGAAAAACGAAGTCCAAACGCGCGTGCAGGAAGAAGCTGCCAAGGATGCTTCAAGGGACTTGGGTGCGGAAGGCGCCAACGACATCTTGAACAAATTGAAGCAGAGCTGACCCTCTGCTGATCCACCCACCGACGCCGAGTTTACGTGGCGTCGTCGAGGCCGAGACGTTCGAGCACCGCTTGAACCTCGGCCTCTGTCTTTGTGAGTTTGGCTTGACAAAATTCGAGCAGTGCACTCGCCCGCTGAAGTTGATTCGCGAGGTCGTCGATGCCAAGTTGGTTGCCCTGCATTTGACCGAGAATGTGCTGGAGCTCAGCGACGGCCTCGTCGTAGGACAAGTCTCGGATGGGGGTGAGGTCACTCATCGGCCCCCGAAGTTACGTTGGTCACGGTCACAAGGGCTCGCCCTTGGTGGAATTCGAGCGAGAGTTCATCGCCAGTGGTCAAATCACCTGCATTCTTGATGGCCTCACCGGCCTTCCTTGCAATCGAGAAACCGCGTGCCAGCGTCTTCTGCGGACTCAGCGCATCGACCGTCTGAGAGAGGTGTTTCATGCGCTGCATGTGCTGCGTCAGCGCGTGTTGAGCCATGGAGGCAAGTTGTGCACGGGCATGGGTCAATTTCACCCCTTCGGCGGCCAGCAATTGCAGGGGTTGAAGTTGCAGGATTTGCAGGTCTCTTGCGAACCGTTCACGCTCCGAGGCCAAACGTTGATGCACGCGAGCGCCCATGGCCAAACTCCACTCGGCCAGCTGCGATTGTTCCCCGACCATCCGGTCAACCAAAAAATCGGCGACAGCTGTTGGGGTTTTGAAATGCTGGTGGGCGACAAGGTCGGCCACGCTGAGGTCCGTTTCGTGACCAATGCCCGTGAGGACGGGGTGCCGAGATTGTGAGAAGGCCAAGCACAGGTCGAGGTCGTTGAACGCATCCAAGTCCAGGGCGGAGCCGCCTCCCCGGACCACCACCACCACGTCGGGTTCCCAAGCTTGCGCGCGGCCGAGTGCCTCCATGAGCGATTTGGGCGCATCCTTGCCTTGCACGGTGGCGGCAAACACATTCACATCGAATCCAAGACGCCACTCATTGTGCATCAAATGCATGCCAAAATCGCGAAAACCGGAGGTCCCTGGCGAGCCGATGAGGGCCACTCTTTGGGTGAGTCGCGGCAGGGGCACACCCCGGTTCAATTCCATGGCGCCTTGAGCTTGCAGGGCCGCAATCGTGGCTTGCTTGCGACGTTCTGCTTCGCCGATCATGGCAGACAAGTCAATTTCCTCGATGACAAGGCTCACGCCATAGACGGGATGGTAGTGGACGTTGCCTCGGAAGACGATTTCCGTGCCGCGTGACAAGACGCGGTCGGCGGCTTCCCCGAGTGTTTTTCGGACTTCGCTGTGTTGGCCTTTCCAGAGCGTGCCGCGCATCACAGCCAAACGCTGTCCACGGTGTTCTTCGACCAATTCGAGGTAGACGTGCCCAGAGGGGCTGGTGGACAGTTTGGCAATTTCGGCCTTGAACCACAAGGTCCGCCCTTGGGTCACTTGTTCAAGCGTGCGCTTGAGGCTCTCCCCGAGTTGAGAGAGCGTGTAGATTTTTTTGGGTTCCGAAGTGTCGCTCAACGCCCAGCGAGCTTCCAAGACTGGCGTTGGCCGTTCTCCGTCACAAAGACCGCCACTGTCAAGGCACGTGCTGACCACGTCAAGGATTGTCCAGTCCCTGCGTCTTGA
>CBFHRO010000082.1:0-8110 GCA_965658245.1 uncultured Flavobacteriales bacterium | reverse complement strand
GACACCGTGGCGCCGGTGTTCACGTTTGTCCCCGAGGCAGCCATTTGGGAATGCAATGGACCCGCAATGCTTGATTCGGCAGCTGCGGTCGATGCCTGTTCCGAGGTGACGCTCTCTGCTTCCCTGGATACCCTCAATGGTCTTGGAGCCAACCAATGGACCTTGCTCGTCACGTGGGAAGCGAGGGACGAGTGTGACAATGTCTCCTTTGAAACCCAAGAAATCACGGTGTTGGATCAGCTCTCCCCCGCCATTGAATCAGGCCCCTCCGGAACGAGCCTGGCATGGGGAGATTCGTTGTTGCTGGAACTTTGGGAAAGTGAGCTGGTGTTCAGTGACGACTGCACAGATGCCGGCGATTTGATGGTTTCAGTCCTTGTGGATACGTTGGACGCCATGGAACCCTGTGTGGATGAACTTGTGCTCACATGGACGGTCCAAGATTTGGCCGGAAACCAAGAAAGCTGGATTCAACCTGTTCAACTCTTAGACAACGAGGCCCCTGTGTGGTCGGCGGACCCTGAAGCCCTTGTCCTTTCCTGCGACAGCATCTGGGAACCCATCGCGCCCACTTGGACGGATGACAACGACTACACCGTTACGGAAACGTTGGACACGCTCTTGGGCGATTGTCCAGCAGCCATGACGCTGACTTGGACCCTCGTGGCTGAGGATGTGTGTGGCAATGTGTCCGTGCCTTGGGTCCAAACCGTATCTGTGATTGACACCGTTGCGCCGGTCATTGATTCCTGGCCTGCAGATCTCGTGTTGACCGATCCTGCCAACGTTCCGGACTGTGAATTGAATGCCCTCATCTGGACGGACAACTGCAGCGACGCTGCGGTGGGTTGTGCCACTGACACGATTGAAGAATTCTGTCCTGGATCGTTCCTTCTTGAACGGACCTACACGGTCACCGATGCTTGTGGCAATGCGGCTTCCGCGCAGCAAAGCATCTTGGTTGAAGATGTCGAAGGCCCTGTGTTCGAGGATCTTCCAAATGAGTTGTACTACGCATGCGACACCACCCTGTCTCCGCCATCCATCGGCGACCTGACCATCACCGACAACGAGTCGACGATGGAAGACATTTTGGCCGATGTACTCGAATTGGACAGCGAAGGCAATGGATGCAGCAGTTTCACCACCTTCAGATACACCGCCATGGACGGCTGTGGCAACATGACGGAGGAGTTCTACGTACAAATCCGTGAAGACAACGATGCACCTTTCCTGACGACAGCCCTGGAGGATCTTGAATTCAATTGCCTCAGCGAAGTGCCCTCGTTTGACGACCAAGTGTTCTTGCTCGATGTGGAGGATTGTCAGTCCCCCGCTGACGATCCAGGATACGACGTGGGGCTGGTGGCGACTGCCGTGGATGAATTCGAAGGAGGAGAATGCACGGGGCCAGATTGTCTGTTGACACGGACTGTCACCGTGGACGACAACTGTGGAAACGTCGCGATGTTCGAACAAATCATTGTCATTTCCGAGCCGCCTACCGTGCCGGAGTTGCCCACAGGCTTCTCGCCCAACAACGATTCTTTCAACGATGTGTATCAAGTCAGAAATGCAGGACCTGACCTTGGCATTCCTCCTTGCGACTGGCTGGAAAACACCACCTTCACGGTCTTTGACCGTTGGGGAAGCGTGGTCTTCCTTTCCAACGACATCTCCGAATCGTGGGATGGCACCAACCTGAATGGAAGGCCTTTGCCCGTGGGCACCTACTTCGTGGTGTTCGAAGCCAATGGCATCACTTACCGTCAAACCGTTGATCTCCGCCGCTAATGTACCAGTCTGAACACTCCCTCAAGACGATGCTTTCACGCTCTCTTTTCGTCGCCGCAATCGGCATGTTCGTGGGCATGACCCTCTCGGTGCAAGCCCAACAAGACGTGCTCACTGGGCAGTACCTGTTCAATGGCACGTTGATCAATCCCGCCTATGCTGGCGCATCTGGGCAATGGGAAGCCATGGCCATGCAACGCTTGCAATGGGTAGAGTTCGACGGGGCGCCCGACACGGGCATTTTGTCGGCCCACGGCGCCATTGCCAATCGTGAACTTGGCGTGGGTGGCCTCATCGCTTTGGACGCTGTGGGCATCACTTCAACTTTTGAAGTTGCCAGCAACGTCGCGTACCACCTCGACATGGGAAACAGTGATTTGAGCTTTGGCTTGCGTGGAGGCTTGTTGCAGTACCGTGCGCGACTCCATGAAATCGATGTCATCAACCCTGCAGATCCTGTCTACCAAGGGACGCAACTGAGTGCATGGGTGCCTCGCTTTGGTTTTGGTGCGTTGTTCCGCCACAAGCAGTGGTTCGTGGGGTTCTCAGCCCCTATGCTCTTTGTCTTCGACAAGGCACTCGACGGTGGCATTTCGCCCTACTACAGGAATCACATGTACGCCCAAGGGGGGATGAACCTGAGAGCCAACAGCTGGCTCTCCCTGTCCCCCTCTGTCCTGTTTCGGTCTACGCCAGATGTTCCTTCGATTTTGGACCTCAATTTGGTTGCGACTGTGTCCGACGCGTACACCCTCGGAATCGGATACCGCACGGGAAGCAGTTTTGTGCTGATTACCCAATGTCAGCTCAATCGACAATTTCGCATTGGATACACGCGTGATTTCACCACAACAGACATCCGAACTTTTGCGGGTGGCACCCATGAAATCGTGCTTGGTTGGGAACTCAATCCACGGGCGAAACAAGAGATGCCCTTCGGCATGTAAGAACGCTGGGGCCGCGACAAACGAAAAAGGGCAAGCCTCACGGCTTGCCCTTTTTCATGTCGAGACATGGGGAGGTTAACGGAACGCCACCCCCAAGTACTGAGCGTTGCTTCCCAACTCCTCCTCGATGCGGAGCAATTGATTGTACTTCGCAATGCGATCAGAACGGCTCGCCGAGCCCGTCTTGATCTGTCCTGTGTTCAAGGCCACTGCCAGGTCGGCAATGGTCGTGTCTTCGGTCTCCCCGCTGCGGTGACTCATCACCGAGGTGTAGCCTGCGCGGTGGGCCATGCTCACTGCGTCGATGGTCTCAGACAGGGTTCCGATTTGGTTCACTTTGACCAAAATTGAGTTGCCCACGCCTTCCTCGATGCCACGAGACAATCGTCGCACGTTGGTGACGAACAAATCGTCTCCCACGAGCTGGACCCGTTCACCGAGCACATCGGTCAATTGCTTCCAAGCCGCCCAATCGTCTTCGTCCAATCCGTCCTCGATGGATACGATGGGGTATTTGTCGCACCAGCCTTTCCAGAAATCGACCATTTCTGCGCCCGTGCGCTGGTCTCCGGTTGACTCAAACTTGTAGAGGCCGCTTTCCTTGTCGTAAAACTCGGACGCTGCGGCGTCCATGGCCAAGAGCACGTCCTCACCAGGGCGGTATCCCGCCTTCTCGATGGCGCGCAAGACCACTTCCACGGCTTCCTCGTTGCTTCCCAAGTTGGGGGCAAAACCTCCCTCATCGCCCACATTGGTGCTGTGGCCTTGGCCCTTCAACACACTCTTCAAGTGGTGGAAAATCTCCGTGCCCATCCGCAAGCCGTCCGTGAACGTCTCTGCGCCCACAGGCATCACCATGAATTCCTGGATGTCAATCTTGTTGTCGGCGTGCGATCCACCGTTCAAGATGTTCATCATGGGCACCGGCAACGTTCGCGCGTTCACACCACCAACGTAGCGGTACAGCGGCTGACCCAAGCAGTCCGCAGCGGCGCGTGCCACCGCAAGGCTCACGCCGAGGATGGCGTTGGCCCCCAAGTTGCCCTTGTTCTCCGTGCCGTCCACTTCGAGCATGGTCTCGTCGATGAGACGCTGGTCGGTGACGTCGAAGCCCACAAGCGCCTCTTGCAATTCAATGTTGACGTGAGAGACGGCTTTTTCCACGCCCTTGCCCATCCAAGCGTCTCCGCCATCGCGAAGCTCCACAGCTTCATGGACACCCGTAGACGCTCCGGATGGAACCGCCGCACGGCCAAATGATCCGTCACCCGTGCCAACTTCCACCTCCAAGGTGGGGTTGCCGCGTGAATCCAAGATTTGGCGAGCGTGAACGTAATCGATGTAACTCATCAGTAAGATGTATTAAAAGGGACCCTGTCCCTTGGATTGACCGTCGTTCATTGCAAGACGGCAGATTTCTCTTTTGCGATGTTGGCGACAAACTCGTCAAACAGGTAACGGCTGTCGTGTGGACCCGCAGATGCCTCCGGGTGATATTGGACACTGAAGACGGGCTTTCCTTTCACGCGAATGCCAGCCACGGTGTTGTCGTTCAAGTGCACGTGTGTCTCTTCCACTTCTGTGGCGGTCTCAAGCGCCTCGCGGCTGACCACAAACCCGTGGTTCTGAGACGTGATTTCACACTTGCCACTTAGGAGGTTTTTCACTGGGTGATTTACGCCCCGATGGCCGTTGAACATCTTTTCCGTGGTCAATCCCTGGCTCAAAGCCAAAACTTGGTGTCCCAGGCAAATCCCAAACACCGGCACCCCGGAGGCCGCCAATGCTCGCACCTCATTCACCACGCCGGGCATGGCCGCCGGGTCGCCCGGTCCATTGCTCAACATGATCCCCTCAGGATTCCACGCAAGGAGCTCCGACGCCTTGCTGTCCCATGGGAACACCTTGACGTGACAGCCACGGTCCACCAAGCACCGAACGATGCTCTCCTTCACACCCAAATCAAGCAGCGCCACGCGGTGCGCTCCCTCTTCTCCAGCCTCACGGGGCTCCGACACACTGACTTGGCTGGACAACTCCATGCCCTCCATGGAAGGCACCTCTGCGAGTTTCGCCTTGAGCTCTTCGACGGACGTGCCGTCGCTGGACACCACGGCATTCATGGCGCCATGCTCACGAATGTGTGTCACCAAAGCACGCGTGTCTACATCCCGAATGCCCACGACTTCGTGACTCTCCAAATCGTCTTGAAGGGTGCCATTTCCTCCTGGGCGGCTTGCGATGGAAGAAAAGTTCCTCACCACGACTCCGGCCACCCGGGGGCCTGAAGACTCTGTTTCGTCCTCGTGCACCCCGTAATTGCCGATGTGGGCCGTTGCCATCACCACAATCTGACGATGGTAGCTTGGATCTGTGAAGATCTCCTGGTAGCCATACATCCCCGTGTTGAAGGCAATTTCACCAAAACTTGTTCCACGGCTTCCCGCCGCTTTGCCCTGAAACACGGCGCCGTCTGCCAAGACAAGCACTGCAGGGTCTTCGGGTAGTGGGTTGTGAACCATGCCGCGAAGATAGTGTGTTCATGTACCGTAAGCGCGGTTCTCGACACCCCTCGTTCGACGATTCGTTCACACGATGCCAACAAAAAAGGGAAGGCCGTGGCCTTCCCTTTTTGATCGCATTGGCGAAGAGGAATCAGTCTTCCTTCTTCTCTTCGCCTTCAGCTTCATCTGCAGCAGGAGCGTCTGCTTCCGCAGCTGGCGCTTCTTCCGCAGCTGGCGCCTCTTCCGCAGCTGGCGCTTCTTCAGCAGCAGGCGCTTCTTCAGCAGCAGGCGCTTCTTCAGCAGCAGGCGCTTCTTCAGCAGCGGGCGAATCAGCAACTTCCTCCACAATCACTGCTTCTTCCACAGCGGGGGCAGCAGCTTCAGGGGCAGCCTTCTTGGCACCGCCGCGGCGAGAGCGACGTGTCTTCTTCTTCTCTTCACGGCCGTAGATCTCATTGAAATCGACGAGCTCGATCATGCACATGTCGGCGTTGTCACCCAAACGGTTGCCCGTACGGATGATGCGGGTGTAACCGCCTTCACGGGTGGACACCTTGGGGCCCACTTCGCGGAACAACTCAGTCACAGCGTGCTTGCTGCCCAAGTAGCTGAAGCACACGCGACGGCTGTGCGTCGTGTCGTCCTTCGAGCGGTTCACGAGGGGCTCCACAAACTTGCGGAGTTCCTTCGCCTTGGCGACGGTCGTGGTGATGCGCTTGTGCTCGATCAACGAGCAGGCCATGTTGGAGAGCATCGCCTTGCGGTGTGCACTCTTGCGGCCGAGGTGGTTGAATTTCTTTCCGTGACGCATGATTACTCAGATTCGAGTTTGTACTTGCTCACATCCATGCCAAACGCAAGGTTCTTGCCTTCGACGAGTTCCTCCAATTCGGTCAGAGACTTCTTTCCGAAGTTGCGGAACTTGAGCAGATCGTTCTTGTTGAAAGCGACGAGGTCGCCGAGAGAGTCAATGTCAGCCGCCTTGAGGCAGTTCAATGCACGAACGCTGAGGTCCATGTCGGCCAACTTGGTCTTGAGCAACTGGCGCATGTGCAAGCTGCTTTCGTCGAATTCTTCTTCGACATTGCTGTCCTCGGGCTCGAGAGAAATCTTCTCGTCAGAGAACAACATGAAGTGGTGAATCAAAATCTTCGCCGCTTCCTGCAACGCTTGCTTGGGGTGAATGGACCCGTCGCAATCCAATTCGAGAATGAGCTTCTCGTAGTCGGTGCGTTGTTCCACACGGAAGTTTTCGATGTCGTACTTGACATTGCGGATGGGCGTGAAGATGCTGTCCACCGCAATGGTGCCAATGGGCGAATCTTCGCGCTTGTTTTCCGCTGCAGGTACGTAACCACGTCCCTTGCCGATGGTCACAACCATGTTCAATTCCACCGACTTGTCCATGTTGCAAATCACATGGTCCGGGTTCATCACCTGGAATGCGGACGTGAACTTGCCAAGGTCACCCGCCGTGAGCGTGCTTTGGCCCTTGATGGTGATGGACACCGTTTCCTGGTCCGTGTCTTCGATGTGACGGCGGAATCGAACCTGCTTCAGGTTCAAAATGATTTCGGTCACGTCTTCGACGACACCCTTGATGGTGGAGAACTCGTGATCGACGCCTTCCACACGAAGGGAAGTGATTGCAAAACCTTCGAGGGACGAGAGGAGGATGCGACGGAGTGCATTGCCCACAGTCAACCCAAATCCAGGCTCAAGCGGACGGAATTCAAACTTGCCGTTGTAGTCCGTCGAGTCGAGCATGATGACCTTGTCAGGTTGCTGAAAATCGAGAATGGCCATAGTCTACTTGGTTTGGGGTTTTACTTCGAGTACAATTCGACAATCAACGACTCCTTGATGTTCTCTGGAATCTGATCCCGAGAAGGAATGTTGATCATGGTGCCAGACATGGCCTGGGTGTCCCAGCTCAGCCAATCGTGCTTTTGGTTGTTGTTCGACAAAGACGCGGTCACCACTTCGAGTGACTTGCTCTTCTCACGAACGCCGACCACATCCCCTTCGCGCAAGCGGTAAGAAGGAATGTTCACGACTGAACCGTTCACGGTGATGTGACGGTGAGACACCAACTGACGTGCGCCACGACGGGTTGGGGCAATGCCCAAACGGTAGACGATGTTGTCAAGGCGACGCTCGCACAACTGGAGAAGGATCTCACCAGTGATGCCAGACTTCGCGTTGGCAGCCTTAAACATGTTGGAGAACTGCTTCTCCAAGATGCCGTAGGTGTATTTCGCTTTTTGCTTTTCAGCCAACTGAACGGAGTACTCTGACTCCTTCTTGCGACGACGGGTGTTGCCGTGCTGGCCTGGGCCGTAAGGACGGCGCTCAAGCGCCTTGTCTGGGCCAAAAATCGCTTCTTTGAAACGACGGGTAATCTTGGATTTGGGTCCGCGGTAACGTGCCATATCTCTAAATCTTTCTGTTCAACAACGATTAAACGCGACGACGCTTTGGAGGGCGGCACCCGTTGTGTGGAAGTGGGGTCACATCCACAATTTCCGTGACTTCAATGCCCATGTTGTGCAGGGTGCGGATGGCGCTTTCGCGGCCTTGACCAGGTCCTTTCACAAACACACGCACTTTTTTCAAGCCAAACTCCATGGCTTCCTTGCCACAATCCTCAGCCGCACACTGTGCCGCATAAGGCGTATTCTTCTTGGAACCACGGAATCCCATCTTTCCTGCGCTTGACCAGGAGATCACTTGACCAGTCGCATTGGTCAGCGAAATGATGATGTTGTTGAAAGACGAGTGGATGTGGGCTTCGCCCAAAGCTTCCACTTTGACTTTCTTCTTCTTTTTGACAGATTTTGCCATCGTCGTTGAATTAGGAGGTAA
>CBFHRO010000081.1:0-8119 GCA_965658245.1 uncultured Flavobacteriales bacterium | reverse complement strand
CATCTTGGAAGAGCGCGTGCGCATCCCCAACCGCCGCAAGGCGACGCTCTTTGTGGGGTCCTACTTGCGACACAGCTTCAACCTTCTTTGACCCTGCCGTGATGCGCGCATGCGTGGCGTGGATGGTATTGCTTTGGGCCCTGTTCGGAGCCCTTCCAGCCTCTGCCCAAAATGCAGAAAACCTCGCGGAATGGCGCGCGTGGTACCGAGAAGCATCCACTGGTGAAACCGCCACCACAATGGTGGAACGCATGGTCTCTGACTGTGGCACGTGTGAGGAGCATCCGCTTTCCCATGGGTTTTTGGCCGTGTCCAACCTCATGGTCGCCGACGAAGTGTGGAACCCCTTGGAAAAGTTGGAGATTTTCAATGCGTGGCAGCCCATCCTAGAGTCGGCCTTGGCCGAAATGCCTGAGCACCCTGATCTCGCGCTCCTGCGTTTGGGTGTCCAAACCCACGTGCCGTCCATCCTCAATTACAGCAACAACACCCAAGCCGACCGCCTTCTTGTGGAGCGCGCGCTGGCGCAAGGCCATTGGTCGTCTGACCGTATCCATGCCGCCTTTGTGCGCGACTTTCTCACGTACCTTAAGTCCCTCTAATGTCACTCACGCTCGAAAAAAACCCTTCCATGGTCGAAAATGTGGTTCTGGTAGATCCAGAAGATCGTCCCTTGGGGACCATGGAAAAGATGGAAGCCCACCGCCAAGGCGTGCTTCATCGGGCGTTCAGTGTGTTTGTCTTCAACAGCAAAGGGGATTTGTTGCTTCACCGACGTGCCTTGGAGAAATACCACAGTGGAGGCCTCTGGACCAACACGTGTTGCAGCCATCCACGTCCTGACGAGACGGTGGTGGAGGCCGCTCAGCGCCGGCTCGTGGAGGAGATGGGCATGCGCTGTCAGCTGGAGCCCAAATTCTCGTTTGTCTACCGTGCCGACCTCGATCATGGCATGATCGAACACGAGCTCGATCACGTCCTGATCGGATACAGCGACGTCCCACCGGAGCCGAATCCCGAGGAGGTGTGTGAAACCCGGTACATGCCGGTGCGCGAGGTCGAAGCCGACATCGCCGCCCACCCCGACCGTTACACGGCCTGGTTCAAAATTTGCTTTCCGGAAGTCCTTTCCACCCTCGTGCACGCATGACAACACCCCGAGACGTGGTTGTGGTGGGCGCCGGCGTCGGCGGGCTCGCCACTGCCGTGCGCATGGCCGCACGGGGACACCGCGTGACCGTGCTTGAAGCCGCCCCGACCGTGGGGGGCAAACTCGGCGAGCACGTCGACGCCGGGCACCGCTTTGACCGCGGTCCGTCCTTGTTCACCATGCCCGAACTCATGGAAGAACTTGACGCCCTGGTGCCTCACGATGTGCCCGGAAGACCTGCACCGTTCGCGTATCGGACCCTGGACCGAAGCACGCATTACTTCTGGGAAGACGAGAAGGAACCGCTCGTCGCATGGACCGATTCCGCGCGCTTTGCCAAGGATGTCGAGGCGCGCTGGGGCGTCCCCGCCAAGCGGCTCACGCGGCATTTGGAAACAAGCCGTGCGGCCTTTGAATTGACGCGCGGTGTGTTTCTCGAACGAAGCCTGCACGAGGGATCGACCTACCGGACCTCAGCGGCGTGGCGCTTGTTGTCGCGGGTTTGGACGTTGCCCCTCTTGGGAAGCCTTCACGGCCACAACAAGCGACACCTGAAGCACCCCAAGCTCACGCAATTCTTCAACCGTTACGCAACCTACAATGGCAGCGACCCGCACCGGGCCCCGGCCATGATGCACGTCATCCCCCACCTCGAGCACGGGATTGGCACGTTCCTTCCCGAAGGAGGCATGCGGTCCATCCCTTTGCATTTGGAGAAGCTCGGGCGTGCGCTCGGCGTGACCTACCTCACAGACACGCCCGCTGAGCGCATCCTGCACGCGGAGGGACGCATTACCGGCGTCGAGGACGCCCAAGGACAGGTGCATCGCGCCGATTGGGTGGTCAGCAATGCCGACTTGCACCCGACCTACCGTCGGCTGCTTCCCGACGTGAAGGCGCCCGAACGCATTTTGAACCAAGAGCGCTCCACGTCCGGGGTCATCTTCTACTGGGGCGTGAAAGGAACGCATCCCGAGCTCAGCCTGCACAACATCCTGTTCAGCAAGGATTATCGGGCGGAGTTCGACCGCATCCAACACGAAGGCACGCCGGGCGAGGACCCCACAGTCTACATCAACATCACCAGCAAGGAGTTGCCCCAAGACGCGCCAGAAGGTCATGAAAATTGGTTTGTCCTGATGAACGTCGAAGCCAATCCAGAGATGTGGGACGACGACGCCGTGGCGGTGTTGCGCGAGCAGGTCCTGGCCAAAATAGAACGGACCCTCGGTGCGCGCCCCGACATCGTGTGCGAACAGGTGCTCAAACCCCAAACCATCGAATCCCTCACCGGATCGTGGCGCGGCGCGCTTTACGGCGCGTCGAGCAATTCGGCGGCCGCCGCCTTCCTGCGCCATCGCAACCGATCCACCGACCTTGACGGATTGTATTTCTGCGGCGGCAGCGTGCATCCAGGCGGGGGCATCCCTCTTTGTTTGCTCGGTGCCCGCATCGTGGACGAACTTGCACACGCATGAGCACGTCCAGCGCATCCACCCCCAACTCCATGACGCCCTCGCCGTGGTGGCGACGCCCGTTTGCCTGGGGAGCCGTGATCGTCATCCTTCACCTTGTGGGCGCGGCAGGCACAGTGTTGGGATATGCCCACTTGCTGCTGCCCCTGACCCCTCTCAATTTGATTTTGTGTGCGGGCATCGTCATGTCCTTCACAGGCGATGAAAGCCCATGGCGTTGGGCCCTGACCATGTTCCTGGGTTTTGGCATTGAGGTGCTCGGCGTGGCCACAGGCTTGCTGTTTGGAGATTACAGCTACGGTCGTGGTCTCGGCCCCCAAGCTTTGGATGTCCCGCTTCTGATGGGCGTGTTGTGGTGGCTTCTGCTTTTGGGCACACACCACTTGTCGGAACGCTTGCTGTCGCGCAAAGGAAGAATCGCGTCTCCCGCCTTGCGAGCGGCCTTGGCCGCCACCATGATGACGGCCCTCGATGGCGCCATTGAACCCGTGGCCATCCGGGCGGGGTGGTGGACCTGGCATGACGGGGACATTCCTTGGACCAACTACCTCACATGGTGGATCGCGGCCTTCGCGCTTGGACTGTTGTGGCGAGACGTGGACGACCTGAAAACAAACCGACTCTCAGGCTTGTTGGTGTTGGTGTTCGCTGTGTTTTTTGTCGTGTTGAACCTTACCCCTTGGACGCTATGAGTGTTGTGTTTCCTGCTGTTGTCACCCTGCTGACGTTTGTGGCCATGGAAGGCGTGGCCTGGCTGGCCCACAAGTACCTCATGCACGGATCCATGTGGTACTTCCACGAAGACCACCACTCCAATGGGCCGGGATTCTTCGAAAAGAATGACGCCTTCTTCCTGATTTTTGCCGTCCCCAGCGCTTATTGCTTCATTTCTGGAAGCATCGCAGGCGATTTCAGGTTTTGGATTGGTGCGGGCATTGCCTTGTATGGTTTGGCCTACTTTTTGGTGCATGACGTCTTCATCCACCAGCGCTTCTCTTGGTTCAAGCGGACGAAAAATGCCTATTTCATGGCCATCCGCAAGGCGCACAAAGTCCACCACAAACACTTGGGAAAGGAGGATGGCGAGTGCTTCGGAATGCTGTTTGTGCCGCCGCGTTACCTTCGTGAGGCGCGGAAAGCCCTGCGCAACCAACAGCAACGCGCATGAACGATTGGATGTATTTGTGGGTCAACCTGGCGGTTTTGTCCGTGCCTTTCATTGCCAGTTTTGACCATCGCGTCGCCTTTGTCAAAGAGTGGAAGGCCTTTTGGCCGGCATGCCTGATCACCATGGCCGGATTCATCGCCTGGGACGTTGTGTTCACGGCGAAAGGCATCTGGGGCTTCAACGAGGCGCACCTCGCGGGCATCAACCTGCTGGGCTTGCCCATTGAAGAATGGCTCTTTTTCATCACGGTCCCCTACGCATGTGTCTTCACGTATGCGTGTTTCAAGAAGTACATTCCCACCTCGCCTTTGGGCTTCGGCCACCGCGGTTTGACCGTAGGCATGACGGGGTTGTGCTTGGGGATTGCACTTGGGTTTTCGGACCGCGCATACCTCGGCTTGACAGCCGCCCTTTGCGCGGTTTGGCTGTTTGGCACGTTGTTGCGTTGGCGCTCGTGGATGGGGCATTTTTGGTTTTCCTACCTCGTGCTGTTGGTGCCTTTTGTGATCAGCAACGGCGTGCTGACGGGACTGGACTTTTGGTCTTACCCCATGCTCCACAA
This sequence comes from uncultured Flavobacteriales bacterium, assembly GCA_965658245.1. GTDB lineage: Bacteria > Bacteroidota > Bacteroidia > Flavobacteriales_D > Sanyastnellaceae > UBA11663. Next base: position 3,764 of record CBFHRO010000081.1, on the reverse strand, counting down.
CCAACCTGAGGCCATCGCCGATCACATCGTGTGGTACAACAACGAAGAAAATTCCGGGTGGCGTCTGTTCACCATGCCGGTGGACGATTTGCTCTATGGCTTGCTTCTGATTGGCATCAATGTCAGCTTGTTTGAGGCGTTTTCCGCCCGCGGATCGTCCTCAGTCCAAATCCACGCCTGACCCCACCCACGCCGACACCGGATGGTGGTCGCTCAGAACCACCCCATGGGTTTCATGACGGTGGACCACCAACGTCGTGTCCACCAAAATGCCGTCAATTCGGAGGCCCGGCACGGTGCCGATGTGGGTTCCTCCCAGCCCGAGATGTGCCGACTCGAAGGCATCACGCACCCGGCCTTCCCGCAATTGACGCACCGCGTAGGACATGGGTGTGTCGTTGAAGTCGCCAGCGACGACCACGGGATGCGGACTTTCGGCCATTTTTTCTCGCAAGAAGTGCGCTTGCTTGGCCCGGGCCTTGGACGCTTGGGTCACCAAGCTTAGCAATCTGAGTCCTTCCTGACGGCTGGGCCCGTCTTCCACGGCTGCGTAATCTGCATGACTGAAGTACAGGCTTTGAAGGTGCACGTTGAACACCCGAACGGTCCCGGACGGCGTCTGAACATCGGCTTGAAGCACGCGACCGCGCCCTGCATCCTCCGGAAACATCCATGTGTCCCAGCCCTCGATGGGCAAAGTCGTCACCATGGACGGCCCGGCACCCCCCGGCCAAGAGAGCAGCGTTCGCCTTGGCGAAGACCATGAAAAACCTGCGCCTTCCAACACGGCTTTGCCGTTCGTGGGAAATTCTTGCAGACACCACACGGACTCTTTGCGGTCAGACAACCATTGCGCCAATGCACGACGCGTGGCGTCTCCCTCCAGCCAATCGAATTCATCGAGGCGCCTCACATTGAAAGACAACACCCCCCAGTCCTCTTCGTCCATGGGGGTTTGGGCAGCACCCAGCCCCAGGGAAAACACCAACATGAACGAGGGCCACGTGGCCAACAAAATCAACGTCGGAAAGGCAGCCCGAATCCAGCGAAAAGACACCACCCGCCAAACCACACCCGTTGCAAGAAGCAGCCAACCCAGCCCATAGGTCAAACCGAAGGGCGCCAACCAAGGAAACCAGGAAGGCGACAGTCGAACCGCAACTTCGCCCATCATCACCAGGGCCATTCCAGGCAGGGTGAACAGGCTCGCCGAATCGATCTTGCGGCGAGGAGACTTTGGGGGCTTCGAAGGCTTCGCGGATGAGGCCACAGTCAGCGCTGGCTTTCGTCAAACAAGAACCGCTTCTCCTCAGGCGACAAGTGGTCGTAGCCGTGCTTGGAGATCTTGTCCAAGATCGCATCCAACCGCTCCACGCGATCCGCCCGGGCGGCGTTGAATTCATCGTCAGACATGGGCGCACGCGAGGCCTCGCGCTCTGCGGCCTTCCAACGGTTGGAGGTCGACGCCTTGAAGCGACTGCGCCTGCGCTTGGGGATGGACAACGACCGCGAAGACAGGGCGTCCAAGATCCATTCCAGCCAACCCACCAAGTTGGTGCCCTTGCGGTCTTGCATGATGAGCAACACCCCAAACAACGCCCCGCCCAAGTGCGCCACGTTGCCGCCGGCATTCACGCCACGGCTCAATCCGAAATAGTCCAACACCACATATCCCCAAAACAGATGTTTCAGCGACACCGGACCAAACAAAATCAGGTTGAACTTCAACTCGGGACGCAGCGTGGCAATCGCCCCAAAAATGGCCATCACGGAGGCCGAGGCCCCCAAGGCGTAGGTGCCTGTTTGGAGTGGCTTGAACCCGTTGGTCAAGAAAAAGTAGGCGGCAAATCCCGCAAGTCCCCCAGCGAGGTAAGTGCTCAGCAATCGCCGTGACCCCACCTCCCCTTGATACACCCGGCCCATCCAAAACAAGAGCAACATGTTCATGCCCACGTGCCACACGCCTTGGTGCGTGAACATGTGGGTCAGCACACTCCACGGGCGCTTCGCCAAGACCTCGAGACGCCAGGACGTGGCCAAGGTTCGGGCTCCCTCTGCGGGCAACACGGCAGACACCGCCCCGCCCCCAAGTTGATCCACCACGTCCAGCGTCATGAGCACGACAAACACCGCCGCATTCACCCACACCAATCGGGTCAGCATGCCGCCGTCACGCCACATCGCTTTCAGGTTCTCCCACATGATTCAATAAAAATGACCGCGGTCTTGTTGCCACCGCTTGAGCAAGAAATAGCCAAAAATCATCCCCCCGAGATGCGCAAAGTGCGCCACGTTGTCTCCCGGGCTGTTCTGGAAAGCCAACATCAATTCAATCGCGCCGTAGCCCATCACGAAATACTTGGCACGAATGGGAATGGGCGGAAACAGCAACATCAGTTGGGTGTTGGGAAAGAGCATCCCAAACGCCAACAGCAAGCCAAACACAGCTCCACTCGCCCCCACCACGCGACCGTACACCATCTCCAGGACCCTCGCGCGCTGGAGGGGACTGGCATTGGGGGAAATGAACTGTTCGGCCGCCGGGAAGAAGGTGCCGAGTTCGTTGTAAAACTGCAACCCCACCACCAATTCATGCAAGGCAAAAGCCCCAAGTCCGCACACCATGTAGTAAATCAAAAAGCGCTGAGGCCCCCAGACCCGTTCGAGTTGCGACCCAAACATGAACAGCGCGAACATGTTGAAGAAAATGTGCCCCAAATCTCCATGCATGAACATGTGGGTGACAATCTGCCACGGTTGAAAGAACGGCGAACCGGGGTACGTGCCCGCCAACAGTGGCACGGCCACAGCATCACCGATGAGACCCGACCCCAGATACATGAGCACGTTGAGGATGATCAGGTTTTTGACGACTTGAGGGGTGTTCTGCAACATCAGCGGAAGGGGTTTTCAAGGTCCTCTGCAGCCCAAATCGACAGCACCTGCCGTCCATCCGGATCCACGTTGGGGTGATCACAGGCCCAAAGGTCGGCCACCAAACGACGCCGCGCCTCCAAAGCCATGGGCGATTCACCTGTCACGGCCGCGCGGCTTGCCCAGGCTTTCGCCCATTGGGCTTGACGGGCTTCGTGGTCGGTCCACAGGCCGTCGTGGTAGGTTTCCAACACCGCATCGAGCGCCTCGCGCACATGGGCAGTCATGTCTGCCGGCACCGCACGGAGCTGCACGGTTTGGTCATCGACTTGGGCCAAATCCATGCCCATGCCCAGCAACGCCTCTCGGGCGTCGGTCAAGGCCATCACCTCGGGCTGCGTCAACGTGATGTCCTCGGGGATCAAGAGCGTTTGGGAGGCCACGGCGGACGCCTCACCAGCCCGCAATCGCGCCATGAAGCGCTCAAACAAAATCCGCAGGTGGGCCCGACGGATGTGCACCACCGCCACGCCTTCTTCCACGGGCACCATCAAGTACTTGCCGCGCCATTGCAGAATGTCGAGTCCCTCTGTGGAAGCCGATGAACCGGCATCCTGGACTTTTTCCAATGGCGTCTCAGCCGTCGGCTGGACCTTTGGCTCCTCCATGACTTGGTACAATTCCCTCCAGCCGGATGCGGCGGGTTTGGACCATCCACCATGAGCTTGGCCCAAAGACGGGCTTGAAGACCGCGTGCCGGACCCCATTCGTCCTCCCCCTGACGCGGCTGGCGCATTGGGGGCGTCGAAGGGATTGTAATTGGGGTTGATCCGCACGGTGGGCTCTTGAACGTCCATGCCCGGCTTCAAATCGGGAATGTTCAGCCCCAC
>CBFHRO010000080.1:0-8233 GCA_965658245.1 uncultured Flavobacteriales bacterium | reverse complement strand
GCCAACAAGGACTTCGACTTCTTTGTCTACCCCGACCGCAACCACGGCATTTACGGCGGCAACACCCGGTTGCACCTCTTCAACATGATGATGGACTTCGTGAAGGAGAACTTCTAAGCCGCCCCACACCTGAACAAACAAAACCCTCAAAATACCTGATCTCATGGCCCAATTGAAACTTGCCGCAGGGCATCCTCAAGGCTTGATGACCCTCTTCTTCTCGGAGATGTGGGAGCGTTTCTGCTACTACGGCATGCGCGTGCTCTTGACTTTGTTCCTTGTCAAATCCCTCTTGAAAGGCGACTCTGACGCCGCCCTCATTTACGGTGCCTACACGGCCCTCATCTACGCCGCCCCTGTACTTGGTGGCAAAATGGCCGACCAATACCTCGGCTACCGCTATGCCATCCTCCTGGGTGCCGTGCTCATGGCCATCGGCGAATTCTTCATGGTGGGAGGCGCCATTGGCGGCCCCGATGCCATCGCCACAAGCGAGATGCTCATGCTCTTTGGCATGGGAGCGTTGATTGTCGGCAACGGCTTCTTCAAGGCAAACATCTCGACCATCGTCGGGAAGCTCTACGAGGACAATGATCCTCGCCGCGACTCGGGCTTCACCATCTTCTACATCGGCATCAACATTGGTGCACTCCTCGCCACCACGTTGGTGGCCTTCGTGGGAGAGACGTACGGATTTGAATACGGCTTTGGCCTTGCGGGCATCGGCATGTTGGCCGGTCTCTTCATCTTCTGGAGCGGCCGTGAGAACTACGCCGCTGCACCCGGCCTCGACATCACTGAAGAAGGCCACAAGAAGGCTGGACCGTTGAAAATCTACCAATGGATTTCCGTGGGCTCCCTCGCCCTTATTCCTGCGTGCTACTTTCTCATCAGCCAAAACGACTGGATGACTTACCTGCTCACCGGCCTCTTTGTGCTGGTGGCAGCCTCGCTCATTCGTGCGGGCATCAAGGAAGGTCCCATGTGGCGCGACCGCATGATTGCCTTGGTGATTTTCATGGTCATCAACATCGTGTTTTGGGCGTGCTTCGAGCAAGCTGGCACCTCCCTCACCCTCTTCGCCGACCGCAACGTGAGCCGTGAGATCTTTGGATGGACAATGCCTGCCTCCATGACGCAGTTCTTCAACCCTGCGTTCATCATCATCTTCGGCTCCATCTTCTCGGTGATGTGGGTGAAGCTGGACCAACTCGGGAAAAACCCCAGCATCCCTATGAAGTTTGCCCTCGGCATCCTTCAACTCGGGGCCGGCTTTCTCATCACCTTGGTCGGACTCCAGTTCGCCAACGAAGAGGCCATGGTGCCTCTCCTCACTTTGGTGTTCTTGTACCTCTTGCACACCACCGGCGAGCTCTTCCTTTCACCCATCGGCTTGTCCATGGTGACCAAACTCTCGCCCAAAAGCATGGCTGGAACGGCCATGGGCGGCTGGTTCCTCTCATTTGCGATCGCCAACTACGCCGGCGGTTTGATTGCCTCGTTGACGGGCGGCCACGGCGACTCTGGCGAAGAAGTGACCGCAGCTGCTGGCCTGGTGAAATACACCGACGTCTTCGCCACCATTGGCTGGACATGTGTCGGCATCGCTGTCTTGATTGCCTTGTTGAACAAGCCGCTCAACAAGTTGATGCACGGCGTGAAGTGATCCTTCTCGGCACAAGAATCTCAAAAGGCGCCTGCGGGCGCCTTTTTTGTTGCGATATTGCAGGCATGCGGACAACATTCTTGACCTTGGCGATGATGGTGGTGGGCAGCTTGGCGTTTGGTCAGGCGGCGAGCATCAATTGGATGTCTCTCGAAGAGGCAGTGGCGGCCCAGCAGAAGGCGCCACGAAAAATCATGATGGACGTGTACACCAAGTGGTGCGGCCCGTGCAAAATGATGATGGCCAACACCTTCACCAACGCCGACGTCATCGAATACGTCAACGAGCATTACTACGCGGTCAAGTTCGACGCAGAGTCGCCGGACCCCGTGACCTTTCAAGGCACCGAATTCACCAACCCCGACTACGACCCCAACCGTCGTGGCCGCAACGGAGTCCACCAGCTCTCTCGGGCCATGAAGGTGAGCGCCTACCCGACGATTGTCTACCTCGACGAGGAGGCCAATGTCATCGCCCCCATCAGCGGCTACAAGCAGCCCTCCCAAATGGAGCTGTACTTGAAGTTCTTCAACGAGGCGTACACCAATGGCGTAGACCAAACCCAATGGGAGAGCTACCGCGACGCCTTCAACTACACTTGGCGCTGAGTTCGGCATCCTTGAATTGACCTTGTTGAAGGCACCGCACAACGGCGGCGCTTCCCCTATCTTTGGGCTCCCTGCATGCGGAGCCCTTCTTTTTTTGTTGGGGTCATCGTGCCAGGAAAGATCACACCTAAACTGCTCACCAATCGCGTCTCAACATGAGTGACACTGCACGTCTCATCCTGGAAGGCCAGGAATACGAATTCCCCGTTTTGACGGGTGCCGAAAACGAAAAAGCCATCGACATCTCGAAGCTTCGCGGCACCACTGGATACATCACCATGGATCCAGGGTTCAAGAACACCGGATCGACGCAGAGCGGCATCACTTACCTCGACGGTGAAAATGGCATTTTGCGCTACCGTGGGTACTCCATTGAAGAGCTCGCGGAGAAGGCCTCTTTCATGGAAGTGGCTTACCTCCTCATCTATGGAGACCTGCCTAATGCGAAGGAGCTGGACTACTTCAACGACAGCATCACGCACCACACCCTCGTGCACGAGAACATGAAGCGCTTTTTTGACGCGTTTCCCCTCGGGGCTCACCCCATGGGCATGCTCAGCTCGATGGTGGCGTCGTTGTCGACGTTCTACCCTGAGTCGCAGAATCCCAACCGCGACATCACGGACATCGATTTGACCATCCACCGCTTGATTGCCAAGCTTCCTACCCTGGCTGCCCAAGCATACAAGCACAATGTGGGCTTGCCTACGATGTACCCCAAGAACAACTTGAGCTACGTCGGCAACTTCATGCACATGATGTGGGGGGTGCCTGCCGAGGACTACGAGGTGGATCCGATCATTGAATCCGCGTTGAACAAGTTGTTCATCTTGCACGCCGACCACGAGCAAAACTGCTCCACGTCCACCGTGCGCGTGGTGGGCTCATCGCAAGCCAACCTCTACAGCAGTGTCTCCGCGGGTGTCTCCGCCTTGTGGGGACCCCTTCACGGCGGCGCCAACCAAGCGGTGATTGAAATGCTCGAGGCCATTCGCGCCGAAGGCAGCCCCTTGCAGTCATGGATTGACCGCGCCAAGGACAAGACCGACAGCTTCCGCTTGATGGGCTTTGGCCACCGTGTCTACAAGAATTTTGACCCACGCGCCCGCATCATCAAAAAGGCAGCGGACGAGGTTCTTGGCCAATTGGGCATCGACGACCCGGTGCTCGACATCGCAAAGCAACTGGAGGAAGTCGCTCTCAACGACGAGTACTTCGTGCAGCGCGGCCTCTACCCCAATGTGGATTTCTACAGCGGCATCATTTACCGCGCACTTGGCATCCCCACGGACATGTTCACGGTGATGTTTGCCCTTGGACGTCTGCCAGGATGGATTGGCCAGTGGAAAGAGATGACCGAGAACCGTGAACCCATCGGTCGCCCCCGTCAAGTGTACACGGGAGCCACGCATCGCGGGTTTGTCTCTTTGAACGACCGCAAATAAGCCATGGAAGCCTTCGTTCGGACGGAGGTGGACGACCGTGGCGTCGGAACCATCACGTTCTATCACCCGGCGTCCAACAGTTTGCCGGGTGCCATTCTCCGTCAATTGGCGGAGCACATCACTGAAGCAGGCGAACGCGAAGACATCCGGGTGATTGTCATGCGCTCAGGTGGCGACCGGGCCTTTTGCGCGGGCGCGAGTTTCGACGAACTCGTGGCCATCTCCAATGAAGACGATGGCTTGGCCTTCTTCAGCGGATTTGCCCTGGTCATCAACGCGATTCGCACCTGTCCCAAATTTGTCATTGGCCGTGTGCAGGGCAAAACCGTGGGCGGAGGCGTCGGTCTCGCGGCAGCCGTTGACCATTGCTTCGCCACCAAGTTTGCGGCCGTCAAACTCTCGGAACTCGCCGTGGGCATTGGACCGTTTGTGGTCGGACCTGCGGTGGAACGGAAGTTGGGGGTGTCCGGCATGGGAACGCTTGCCGTCGATGCACGCACCTTCAAGTCGGCCCAATGGGCTGCCGATCACGGATTGTACGCCGAGGTGTTCGACACTGCCGCGGAGCTGGATGAAGCCGTGAGCCGCCTTGCCGGTGAATTGGCCTCAAGCAACCCGGAAGCCATGGCCCACCTCAAGCGCGTTCTCTGGGAAGGCACTGAACATTGGGATGAACTGCTCACTGAACGGGCAGCCATATCTGGCAAACTCGTCCTCAGTGAATTCACCAGGAACGCCATTGCGGCGTTCAAGACGTAACGCCGAATCCCCTTCAACACAAAGAAAAACCCCAGCCTTTCGGCCGGGGTCTTTGGGGTTTGAGTCAGGCGGAATTCAATCCGCCATCGAAAGAATCAATGTTGAACCACCATTGGCGCATGTCCCACGCCTTGTGCCGTGGCCACTTGAACGTGGTACGTTCCCGCGGACCAATTTGACACGTCGACGGTGAATGTTCCTGTCCAGCGTTCGGCGGTCCGAGACCACATCAACCGGCCAGAAGCATCGTAAATCGACATCACGGCATCGGTGGCCATCTCATTCATGTCAAGCTGCACCACGTCCCTTGCTGGGTTTGGATACACCGAGAACGGCACGCCCTCCAGGTGGATGACGCTGTACACATCGTCCACCTCATAGGGGCCACCTGCAATCTCGCAGCCATTGGCGTCCGTCACCAAAACCGCGTATTCGTCAGGGGCCTCGAGGCCGTCGACGTCTTCCTCGTCGGACAAGAAGACCCCGTCCGAAGTCCAAGCAAAGTCATAAGGCGCAGTGCCACCTGTGACCGTCAAGTCGATGGCTCCAGTGCCTTGAACCGTGGCATCGGTCACCACTGTGCTCAAAGAAAGCGCCTCCGGCTCGTTTACAGTCACCTCGAGACTTCCCGAGCACCCTTGGGCGTCCGAAGCAAACAACACGTAGTCACCCGGCGGCAAATCGCCGAACACACCCGTGTTGTTGATGATGACTTCCGGGCCATCCAATACAAATTCGTAAGGGGCTTCGCCGGTCATCATGACCGCGATGATTTGGCCATTGAGGTCCCCTTCGCAGGCCACATCGTTGACTTCAGCCATGACATCCAAGGTCAGGCCTTCTTCCACGGTGAAGTTGATCAATGCCGAACAATCCTGTCCTTGCAGCACCTCCACGGTGTATGTACCCGCAGCCAGCCCTTCGAAAAGCGTCGTGTCTTGGAGGACATCGTCGAGGTAAATCTCAATGCTGTCAGGAGCCGTCACGCCGAGAAGCGTCAGTTCAGCCGAGGCATTGTTGTCGCCCGCACACGTCAGCGTCTGCAACACGTCCACAGAGAGGTCGAGGTCACAGTACTGGCAAGAACCATCTTCCTCCGTGGCGAGGTCGTTGTAGTTGGAGGCTCCCTCATCGGTGCAACCAAGGACTTCCTCCTCGTCACACACCCCATCGGCGTCCACATCGTTCAGGCAGTTGCCTTCACAATCGTAGTTCACTTCTGCGTATTCACATGTGCCGTCGTCGTTTGTGGCCAACTCGTTGTAGTTGCAGGCCATCTCGTCGGTACAACCCTCAATGACACATTCCAATCCGATCTCAAAGTCTCCCTCTTCATCATAGACCCCCATGGCGAGGACGAAGTACTCCTGGCCTTCCACGGTGTTCATCACCACCGTACTCGCCACAAAGGTCACAGGGCACAAATCGTCGTAATTGGGCTCGCTCTGGTCGTCGTTGCCCGCCACACAGCTCAATGCATTGCAATCTCCCTCGTACACACTGATGTACGTGTCGATTGTGGTCCCCGGGTAGCAAGTTGACACGGTCATTTCATTGCCCGTTCCCACGAAAGAAAACCACAAGCCTGCAGTGGCGTTGAGGGCCAAATCACTGGCGCATCCATCAATCTCATCGACAGTGGCACATTCCTCATTGTTCACCAACAGAGACTCTCCGCAGCTCAAAGTCAATGCACCTTCACACACATCGTTGGGCTGATCATCTTGACCACAACTGCCATCGTCTTCCGTGGCTTGGGGATTGTAGTTGCAGAATTCCTCGTCTGTGCAACCCAAGACCTCCAACTCATCGCAAATTCCGTCTTCGTCTGTGTCCACCAAACAGTTGCCGTCACAATCGTAGTATTCCTCCGCGTAGTAGCAGTTGCCTGCGTCGTCCGTGTAAATGGGGTCGTAGTTGCAAGCCACTGGATCAGTGCATCCAGGGAATTCCACGCAGTCGCACACGCCGTCTTCATCTTGGTCCGACAAACAATTGCCTTCGCAATCGAAGCACGCAAAGTCCGGGAATTCACAGCTCCCGTCGTCCGTGGTCGCTTCGGGGTTGTAGTTGCAAGCTGCTTCATCTGTGCACCCGAGGCAAGACTCAAATTCGCAGCTGCCGTCATCATTGGTGGCACCCGCGTCGTAATTGCACGCCATCTCATCCATGCAGCCACATGCAATGTCTCCACCTGCGGTGTGAAGCCCCACCCCTTCGAACGGCAAAGACAAGCGGTCAGCCGGATCCACCACACCCGCTGTGAACATCTGCACATTGACCACACCCGACATCAAGCCATCTGTGGTGAACTGTCCAATGAGGATACGCTGATCTGCACCAGACAGGATGTTTGTCGTGCCAGCATCGTTGGTCACAAACATCGCTCCACCAATGCTGTCTTCAATCAAGATGTCCAATCCCGCTTCAAAATTGCTGATCCAACCATTGTTCAAATCCCCAATGGTGCTCGGTGCCACTTCATCTTCGCCCGCGGGCCCGTCCAGTCCCATGGTCAACCAGCTGTCAAATTCCAACTCCGGGAAACCGGTGTACAACAAGGGGTTGTTGTTGCTGCCCAGAGAAGAACCAAATGGATGTTGGTAGAAAGACGTCGTGGTCGAAATCGACAAAGGCGTTTCGTTGTCTCCATAAACAGCGCTGATGATGTCGTTGTCGTTGGGTGTAGTGACGTACATCCGGTAAGTTGTCAAGCCATCAAGTTCTCCTGCCTCATGCACCGCATGAACTTCCAACAAAATGCCATAGCCGCTTTCTCCCTCACCCGCACAAGAGCAGTAGTCACACTCCCCAGGCTCGGTGGCATCGGGATTGTAATTGCAGGCCAATTCATCCATGCAATCCTCGAGTTCCAACTCATCACAAATGCCATCCATGTCGGTGTCATTCTCACACTCGCCCTCGCAATTGTAGAATTCCTGATTGAACACGCAGCTCCCATCGTCCACATTCGCCGATGGATCATAGTTGCATGCCAAATCATCCGTGCACCCCTCAAATGCTTGGGTGACCGTGATGATTTGGTTGAAAACAGTGGTGTTTCCACATGCATCTGATGCCGTGTAAACCCGCTCAATCGTCAACACGCCTCCCTCCTCACTCAACACCGTTTCTGAAGCCTCATAATCCGCGTTGGTGTCGCAATTGTCAATGACAAACGCCTCAATGGCTGGCACGACCTCACCTTCGATCTCATTGATGACCAACGCTTCTTCTGTAGGGTAGGCCAAAACTGGGGCAATCGTGTCCAAAACCGTGATCACCAAGGTGTCCATGATGACGTTTCCAGACGCATCAATGGCCTGGTAAACGCGGGGACATGTGTAGCTCTGCAAGCAGCCAAAAGGGTAATCAAAAGGACCGTCGCCCACCCAAATCACCTCCACCGGACCACAATCGTCCATGGCCATGGGCTCCGTTTCCTCAATGGTGGGCATCATCTCATCGCACGCAATGGTATCATTGGGAGGGAAATACGTCCAAACAGGCGCTTCGAGGTCCACACAATCATCCACGTCGTCGCATATGCCGTCATTGTCCAAATCCAGAAGGCAGTTGCCCTCACAATCCTGGTAGTCTGTGGGCTGATTTCCGTCGCAGTCGCAGTCGCCGACTGGAATGTCTTCACACCCGCATTCGTAAATCGCACCAGGACCATTGCATACGCCACACGCATCGAGTTCGCCGACGCAGTCATCCACGTCGTCACAGATGCCATCGGCATCCGCATCGGC
>CBFHRO010000079.1:0-8609 GCA_965658245.1 uncultured Flavobacteriales bacterium | reverse complement strand
CACAGGCCAAACGCGGGTCTGGTGCACTCAAGTATCGGTGAAGGTTCAGCCATTGCGAAGCGCCCTTGGCCACGCCTTTGTTGCGCGACCACGCGTTTTCGTTTTCAATCAGGTGCACATCGAGCAGTCCAAGTCCGTCGGCGCTGCGCATCACGGCGCTGGCATTGCGGCTTTGGTACACGTTTTCCAGCACCACTGAGATGTGGCGGGTGCGGGAGGCGGCGACACGTTGAAGTTTGGCCAAACGGGCTTCCGTCACCAATGGGCGCAACACCTCCTCGCATGCACGGGCATGCGCGACGTCAGCGGCGGTGGGCAACGGGTAGGGCATGTCTCCAACGTTGGGGTAAAAAAATCCCCCCACCGAGGTGAGGGGACTTCAAAAACTCAGTGTGGGTTGACCAATCAGACAGTCAAGCCAGCGCCAGCCTTGAACTTCACAACGTTCTTGGCAGCGATTTTGATTTCAGCACCTGTCTGTGGGTTGCGGCCCGTGCGGGCAGCGCGGTGGCTCACAGAGAAAGAACCGAATCCAACGAGAGAAACACGGTCACCACCTTTGAGGGCACCGTGGATTGCGCCAGTAGTGGCGTCGAGAGCGCGGGCAGCGTCTGCCTTTGAGAGACCTGCACCTGATGCGATTGCATCGACCAATTCAGACTTGTTCATGAGTATGAGTTGAGGTTAAACAAAAATTGAACTCCGCCAAATGTATAGGCGCATTCTCAGTGTTGACAAGGGATAGCGGCCGATTTGGGCCATTTTGTGGACAAACCGACTTTCTGTGTTGATAAGGACGACTTTTTGGGGTCGTTTTGGCCGTGTTTTCTTGACGTGACGCGGGTTTCAGCCCGCTGTCTCGGCTGATGGACGCACCACTTCGAGGGCCAAAGACAGGGCTGCAAGCGCCAAATACTCGGGTCCCGTCACCCCGACGACCCAATGTTGTCCCGCGGACACGAGGCAAGCCACGATGCCCAAACTCACCCGGACGATGCCCAAAAACTCGGTGTCTCGTCCAGGCGTCGCCTCCAACCGGTGGGTGTACGCCCCTGCGCCATGGGACGCCAAACACACCCAAGGCGCCACGGCAGAGGGCAGCATGGCGATGCCAATCAAGGCCAAGGCCACCCCGGTGAGGTGAAGGGCGGCGTGGACGTTGCGAGGCAATCGAGGCATGGTGCAAAAGTAGGAGGGGATCCTTCACAATACCTTCGCGTCATGAAGGAGATCACCCCGTACCGTCCCGAAATCCGATTCAGTGACGTTGACGCCTATGGCATTGTGCACAACGCCAAATACATCGTATACATGGAGCAGGCGCGCATTCACTGGTGGCGTCAGGCCATGGGAGATGGGACATGGGATTGGTCCAAGGTGGGCGTGCTCGTGGCCCATCACAGCATTGACTACGTAAGGCCCGTGCGTTTGGGCGATGTCCTTGAGGTGCAAAGTCACATTGGGGATCTCGGAAACAAGAGCATGGACGTCCACTACGAGATGATGTGCAAGGGCAACATTGTGGCCCGTGCCAAAACCGTGCTTGTCTGCTTTGACCACAAAACCCAAACGACCATCCCCGTCCCCGAGGCGTGGCGCACGGCTTTGGAGGCGCTCAAGGCACATTCCCCATTCATCGAAGGCTGAGGACGCTGCGTGGCGTCATTTGTGAATGACCCACACGCGGTGTGCCCACGAAGAGAGGGTGTCGCCGTTGCGGGGTGAAACTGGAGCGAGGGTTCCATCCGGTTGCAATGCCTCGACGGCGATGGCGTCTGCCAGCCAAGGGGCAATGTTGGCCCAGGGCAGCTCCCGTTCTTCGGCCGCGGCATTGACGAGGGTCACAATGCGCACGTCGTCCTGTTCGCGCGTGAATCCGTAGACGCCACGCTTGGGAAAAAAGTGTTCCATGTCGCCTTGGAAGGCGCGAGGGTGCGTGTTGCGGATGCCGAGCAAGCCATGGATGTGGTTGAACCACGTCTGCTCATCCGGGGTTCGACCCTCGGAGGTGAAGGCGTCTCGGTCGTCTTCGGCCCAGCCGCCGGGCATGTCTTGGCGGACCTTGCCGTCGGGTTCACACCGCGTCGCAAACCCGAGCTCCGTCCCGTAGTACAAGCACGGGGTGCCTCGTCCCATGAGAAGCATGGCCAGTCCCGCACGTGCCTTGTCTTCCGATCCCGCCTCGGCAATCCAGCGGTGGGTGTCGTGGTTGTCGAGGAAGGTGACCAGTTTTTGGGGGTCGGGGTAGAGAAAGTCCTCGGCCAACACCTCGTAGACCGCCCCAATCCCATGTTCCCAACCTTCGCCTTGTTCCATGGCTTCCTGCAGGGCGAAGTGCCAAGCGAAGTCCACGGCGCCATCCAGCCCTGTGACGTCGCCCCAGCCAAATCTAGACCCTTCGACGAGTGCCGCTTGCTTTGCGGAACCGTACACCCAGGCCTCCGAAAACATGAAGGACTCGGGGAAGGCATCCGCCACGCGACGGGTCAAGGCCGCCATGGCATCCTGCTGCCCATAGGTGTAGGTGTCAATGCGAAGTCCATCGATGCCCACCTCGGCCATCCACCAAAGGATGTTCGTGCCCATGTAGCGCTGCAAGTCGGGGTGGAGCTGGTTCATGTCGGGCATCATGCGGTCAAACCAACCGTCGTTGAACCCTGCAACATCCACATCTTGACGGTGCGGGTCCATCACCACGCCGCTTCGGTAGTTGGTGCGTTTGGCTTCGGAGAAATCACCCGCCCACTGGTGCACCCATGCGCTGTCCACGGGGTGGGTGAGGAGACGGTGAAGGTTGCCCCAGTGGTTGGGCACCCAATCGTGCACGATGCGAATGCCGCGGGCGTGGGCCTCACGGGTCAGCGCTTTGTAATCCTCGAGCGTACCCAACCTAGGGTCGACGCGGTAGCTGTCGGTGCAGGCGTAGCCGTGGTAGGAGGTTTTGGCCAAATCGTTTTCCACCACCGGCGTCATCCACACGGCCCCAACCCCCAAATCGCGGAGGTAGTCCAATTTGCCGGTGACGCCTTGAAGGTCGCCCCCGTGACGGGCATACATCTCGGTGCGGTCCACGCCGCGCTCCAACATGCCGGCCACGTCGTCGTTGCGTGCGTCGCCATTCGCGAAGCGGTCCGGCATGATGAGGTACATCGTTGGCGAAGCTTCCCAGTCGTCCAAGCGATTTGAGGGCAGGGAAGGGGTCACCCCAAACGGCACCCGCACACGTTTTCCTCGTTTGGGAAACACCTCCAGTTGCAGGATCCGATCCGAAGTGACGCGGCTCACATCCAAGGCCACCCAAACGTGTCCTGGCAACGCAGCTGAGCGCCAGCCTTCCATGACGACCTCCTCATCTTGACAGCGCACTTCGGTGATGTCTGTCCAATCTACGTTGGAAATCAGCACCTCGACCCGGCCCTCTTCGAGGTCGCCCCACCAATTCGGTGGATCGATGCTCGTTTGCGTCCACGCAATGAAGGGGCTGACAATCAAGGAAGTGGTTGCCACAAGAGGCGCGGCCCAGGAAAGGAATGGAATCCACAATTTTGACAATGGCATGTGCATGAAATGCAGTTTTTTGGTGTGCAAGGCGCGCTCAATTTCGGTCTGATTCCCATTAGTTTTGCCCAAAGTGTCTTTTTTACACCAATCAATCAACCGATTCTCGATGAAACATTTGTTCTCTTTCCTCGCTGCGGCCATGTTGGCCTCTGCAGCGTGGGCCCAAACCACGGTGACCCTCACGGTGGACATGACCAATGAGATGGTCAGCATGGACGGCGTTCACGTTGCCGGCAACTTTCAAGGCTGGGACCCTGCAGCCACGCCCATGACCGACAACGGCGACGGCACGTGGTCCCACACGTTTACCTCTGACACCGCGGCCACCTACCAATACAAGTTTGTCAATGGCAATGCTTGGGGGACCGACGAGGGTGTTCCCGGCGCTTGTGCGTTCGACGGCAACCGTCAAATCACCGTGGATGGCATGATGGGCGACGTGTCTGCTGAGGCATGCTTTGGCAACTGCGCCGCGTGCGGCATGACGACCGTGCGCTTCCGCGTGGACATGGCCAATGAGGAAGTTTCGGAGTTTGGCGTACACGTTGCAGGAAGTTTCCAAGGCTGGGATCCAGCGGCCACCGAACTGACCGATCCTGACGGAGACATGGTCTACGAGACCATCCAGTCGTTCGAGGCAGATTCTACTGGCCAGGTGGTGTTCAAATTCATCAACGGCAACGATTGGTCTGATGTCAACGAGCTCATCGACGTGGCTTGCGGCGATGAGTCTGGCAACCGCATCCTTGCTTTGGATGCCGCGGACATCGTGCTTTCAGCCAACGAATCTGGCAGCCCTTACTGTTTCAACTCTTGTGGTTCGTGCATTGCACCGTTGGCTGTGACCTTCACCGTGGACATGTCCGTGGTGGCTGACGTTTCTGAGAATGGCGTTCACCTTGCGGGTTCTTTCCAAGGATGGGATCCAGCTGGAACGCCTTTGACAGACAACGGCGACGGCACGTGGAGCACCACGTTGGAGGTGGCTCCTGGTACCTACCAATTCAAGTTCATCAACAGCAACGCGTGGGATGGGAACGAGGAAAACATGAATGACACGGGGTGCAACAACGGGGGCGATCGCGAAGCTGCATTTGATGCTGACAACAACACGTACACCGCATGCTTCAACACCTGCCCCGGGGAGTCTTGCGTTCCAGATCCCGATCCGGCGGACGTGACGTTCCGGGTGAACACGGCCAACCAAGAATTGATGGACGGCGACACGTTGTTTGTGTGGGGAAGCTTCACAGGCTGGCAAGGCGGCGCCATTGCCATGACCGACGCCGACGCCGACGGCATTTGGGAGCACACAGAAACCATCTCTGGCGGGGCAAACGTGGACTACAAGTACAGCATTGGACATCCCAACAGCGAGGGCATGATTGAAGAAGACGGGGTGTTCATCATGGATGGGGACACCACGAACTTTGAGGCTGCTGGTTGCGGCGCGGGCAATGGCTTTGGCGGGTACAACCGTCGCCACGTCCGTTCAGGTGTGGCCGAGGTTCTGGACGTGGTCTGCTTCAACGAGTGCAGCGACTGCGAAGGCAGTGACGCCAGCGTCTACGATGCGACTGTGACCTTCGGGTTGTTCCCCAACCCCGCGACCGACCGCCTGGTGTTGACGGGAGCACAGGGCAACGCGGACGTCTTCGTTTTGGACCTGCAGGGCCGTGAAGTCATGACCCTGAACAACGCAGCACTGAACGGCCGCCTCGAGTTGAACGTTTCGGACCTCGAGGCCGGTGCGTACACGGTGGTGATTCGCCAAGGGTTGAAGCAAGGTGCACAACGCGTCTTGGTGCAGTAAGCGACGACTTGCGTGCCCTCGGAAAGAGGGCGTGAATGGGAAGCCCGGGCAACTCGCCCGGGCTTTCTGCGTTTTACAGATGTGACATTTCAGGACCTTGGGTGTGCAAGACTCGAAGTGAATTGATGAAAACTTCATTCGAGCCCCTGTCTCCGCAGATTATATTTGTCGCAAACCGATTCACAACCTAAACCTTCTCCATGAAGCGATTGTATTCTCTCGCATTGGCCATGGGAACTGCCGTTCTCGCCACTGCACAGCTCACAGGAGTGAGCATCGAGCCTGTCATCACTCACGACGCGTCCATCGATGCCTCTTTGGACGGCTACACGACGTACCGCGTTTATGCAGACGTCACATCCAGCACAGATTTTGTTTCTGCCGTCTTTGGCGATGCTGCAAATCCACTTGTTCTCGGTTGCACGGGAACCATCTATCACAGCACGGGGGTCAATTTCAATTACGCAACTGAAGTCAACCCTCTTTTCTTCCCCACCTTCCCAGCCGCTGAATATGATTCGTGGTTCACGATTGGTGCCGAAGACGCCAATGGCGGCGTCAACGTCCAAAACACGGCAGACACCATGGAGCCAGCGCTGGCGTTGTTCAACGCTGGGGAAGGGTTCACCATCAACGATCCCATTGGGGCTTCGTGGTTCAATGTGTTCCCTTGCGTCGCAGGCGAGTCTGTGGAGGACTGTGCGGCCGGCAGCTTGGCCTTTGGCGGCGACGACAACCGCGTGTTGCTTGCCCAAATCACGGCCACCGGCGACGTCTACGGCATCTTGAACCTTCAGGTGTTTCCCGGCGGGATTCAGGCTGACCAGCAACAAGCGACGGGTCAAACATTCAGCACCAACGAGGCCGATGTGTTTGGCTGCACCAATCCCGATGCCACGAATTACGACATGACCGCCACCTTGGACGATCTGTCTTGCATCCTTCCTTGCACAGTGGCTCTAAGTGTTGAAAACATCACTTCGCCCTCGTGCAATGGGCAAAACGACGCTTTGATTCAAGTCGTGGCGACGGGAGCACAAGGCGCAGATTACTTCTACTTGGATGCCATTGAAGGCACCGCCCAAAACTTCGGAAACTTCGGCAACCTGTTGTCTGGAGACTACACGGTCTACGTGGAAGATGCCGCGGGTTGCTTGGACTCGCTCGATGTGGAAGTCCCGGTCACAGAGGTGGTAGAAGTCAATGCAGCGTTGACTGCCGCAGTGTCGTGCAACGATGCTGAAGACGCCGTGTTGAGCATCATTGAAACCACAGGAGGGTCTGGCATGTACGAATACTACATCTCCAACAATCCTTCACTGATCACAACCCAAACTGAATGGACAGGATTGGCAGGAGGCCAAACCTTGAGCATCTACGCCATCGACAGCAATGGATGTTTTGGTCAGTCTGAAGCCGTGGCCATTTCCAACCCCACCGCAATCAGTGTGGGGTTTGCATCCAACGCAGATGTGGTGAACGCGACGTGCGCCGACACGCCTGACGGTGAAATCTACTTGGTGGCATTTGGAGGTGCTGCACCAACCACCCTCGAATTTTCTGTGGACGGTGTGACGTACGGACCAAGCCCATTGATGGTGACAGGCGGCACATACACTGTGACAGCACAAGACATCAACGGTTGCATTGGAACCATGGAGCAAGAAGTTGTGGTCGGACCTGATGCCATTGATGTCAACGCCATGTCCATGCCTGAGGCGTGTTTCGGTGGTGCAGACGGTCAAGTGTCATGGGCTCCTGAGGGAGGTCAAGGCATGTACACGTACACCTTCGAAGGGGAAGCCACAACGGAAACTTCCGTGTCTGACCTTGCGCCAGGCACGTACGAGGTGACCGTGACCGATGAAGATGGTTGTTCAGCAATGGCAAGCATCGAAGTTGAAGCAGGCATTGAAATCACCACGTCGTCGACAAGTACGGATGCTTCATGCTTTGGCGAAGAGGACGGAGAGGTATCTGTTTCTGCCGAAGGTGGTGCAGGCAGCTTCCAATTCAGCGACGACGGCAACACCTACAGCCAGAACAACGTTTTTGACGATCTCCTCGCAGGCACGTACAACTTCTTTGTGCAAGACGAAAATGGATGTGTTGAGTCTGTGGAGGCCACCATCGGTCAGCCCGAAGCCATTGTGGTGACAGGCATCGTCTCTGAAGGTTCTGTGACAGGAGAGGGCACCATTGACGTGACCGTGACAGGAGGAAGTTTGCCATACACCTACGAGTGGATTGGTCCAGGTGTCAGCGGTCAAGACGGCCAGGATTTGGATGGCATCTCCACAGGTTCTTACACTGTGGATGTGACAGACAACAACGGTTGCACAACGACAGAAACGTTCAACATCACCACGGACATTCGTGAGTTGGGTGCCGGTGTCACCGCCACGGTGTTCCCCAACCCGTCACAGGGCGAATTTGTGGTCGACGTGCGAGGTGGATTCCAAGGAGCCATGGACTTCATGGTCCTCGATGCCCAGGGCCGCACCATTCAAACGGGCCAATGGACAGCGACGTCAGGAGCATTCCGCACCACACTCGATTTGAGTGGGGCGGAGGCTGGCATGTACCGGTTGGTGTTGATGGCAAACGGCCGTCCAAACTCTCTGCAGTTGGTGAAGACGAACTGATTGTAGCATATGTTGATTGAAAAAGGAGGCCACTGGCCTCCTTTTTTGTGCCCCAAAAAGTTCGGACGCCCAAGAAGGGAGGGGGACGTGATGGGAATTTGGAAATATGTAAATTTATACGGAACTTTATAGTTAGTTATACCGTATTGGTCTTGACGATTTTGAGATTTGTCTACGATGCATCGACTAAATGATTCACACATGATTGCGCACTTGAACGGATGGATGAGCCCACGCACCTCGAAGGTGGCCAAGCTCGTGATGGTGTTGTTGATGGGGGCACTTTTCCATCCATCACTTCGGGCCCAGACCCCGTACTATCTCACCGTAGAGTCCGCCCCGGCGGTCGGCACTGGAGGAACCGTCTATCGCTTTTATGCCCAGGCCAATGATCCCTCGGATTTGATTTCCGCGGTGTACGGGACGGATGTCGACAATCTCATCGTCAACACGCCCTCTGGCATCTTCAACAGTGCCTTCAATTCATCCTGGAACGCGGCCGGAATCAATCCAGCATTTCTCGGGGCCTTTCCCGAATTGGCGGACGACAGCTACGCCACCATCGGATTGGATGGTCCTGCATCGACTTC
>CBFHRO010000078.1:5509-8628 GCA_965658245.1 uncultured Flavobacteriales bacterium | reverse complement strand
GGTTTTGCATGTTTGCCAGGCGGCAGCCGGTACCCCGGTGGAGTCTTCGACTACACTGGATTCAGTGGTTACTGGTGGAGTTCATCGCCCAATGGATCCAACGCGTGGGCCCGGTTCCTGAACAGCTATGCCGAGTGGGTCTCCCGCAGCAACTACAATCTTGGGGAAGGCTTGTCAGTCCGTTGCGTCCGGGATGCCGAGTGAGTCTTGAATACAACGTCTCTTATCTGGCCATCGTCATCGAGATTGATCCAGTGTTTGACTAGATTGCCTTTATGAAGCAATTGTTTTTAAGCCTTGCTCTCGCCGTCATCTTCGCAGGCACCTCATGCAATTCTGAAGAATCGTGCCGTTTGGATTGTCCCACGGAATGTCGAACAGGCGCACAGTGCAACGATGGCACCACATCAGATGCCACTGGCGGCGGGGCTTGCAGCACACACGATGGCGTGGAATGCTGGTTCTGCGACTGTTAAAGTCAAAGCCTCAACCCTGAAAGAAGGGGTGAGCGGCGATGCGCTTCGCACGTTGTTCTCGCGTGACTTTGATGTACCTCAAAAAGCTTGACTCTGTCTTGTGGCCAGAGATGGCCATGATGTCCAATGTGTCGAGTCCTTGGAGGTAGGCGTTGGTGCAAAACGAACGCCGGGCAGTGTGGGTTTGAATCAACTCGTGCTTGAGGGTTTTTTTGTGCCCCAAAAACCCCTGCCCAAGAGTCCGTCAGGGCGCCTGAATCTCCAAGAAGCCGTGAAGGGGTTCGAACACCCCACTCTCCGATTCCACCACCCAGTAGTAGGTCGCCGATGGCAAGACGTTTCCATTGGGCGCCGTGCCTCCCCAAGTGTTGTGGTACGCCCCCAAATGAGAGAAGACCTCCACGCCCCAACGGTTGTACACACTCAATCGCAGATCCTCGTGCTGCGCGCCATTTTCAATCACCCACGTGTCGTTGGCGCCGTTGCCATTGGGTGAGATGAATTGGAAGGGCAACACAGCCAAATTCTCGTCACAACCAAGGTCAAAAGTGGCCTCCACAGTGCATCCCAAATCGTCCATCACCATCACCGTGTTGGGACCTCCACCGAGCGTGAACAGAGACGCCCCAGAAGGCGTCCAAGCTCCAGGCTCCCAGCTGTACGCATACGGTCCCACACCCCCGTCCGCTGACACCACGATTTCTCCATTGTTCAGACCGCAATCGGCGTAAGTCGAGTCGATTAAGGTCAACTGGAGCGGCAACGATTGTTCAACGGTGAATGGCAAGGTGTCCAGACAAACCCCTTGGTTTCCAATGACCACGCTGTATTCTCCTGCGGCCAAATCGAACGCCACGTTGGTGTCAGAAACACCGTTGGTCCATGTGTAATCGAACGCAGCCGATGCATCCATCAACACTTCAATCACACCTGTCGAGGCTCCGTAACAATCCACATGCACTTGATTCACGGCCAACAACGTCTGCGCCGGATTTTCCAAAACCTCCACCGTAATGGTGGTGCTTTCCTCGCAGGTTTGGGTTTCGGCCAACACTGAAATTTGCTGGAGCCCCGCTCCCGTGGGCTCCCAATCAATCGACTCCACATTGACAAATTGCACCGTATCCACCACCCACAACAGCAAGGCATCATCGCCAGCCGACCAGCCATTCACCTGCGCCGAAAAAGGTTCGTTCGCGCACACTTGATCCGGCGAAACAATGGAAATGAACAAGCTGTCAGTCAACTCAAACAGCACTTCAGAAACGCTGTCGCATCCAAACTCATTGACCGTTTCGACGCTGTAGGTGCCAGAGGTCTCCAAGGTCAATCCGTTCCAATCGATGGGTGTGCACGACGACACGCTCTCGAATGAATAGTCGCTCTCAAACAACTCGATGTCAAACAACACCAAGCTGTCACACCCTGCTGCATTTGGGTAATAGAGGTCAAGACTTTGGGTTTCATCCACCCACACGCCGTCTACTTCCACACTGTCACATCCTGTCACCACCTGATAAGATTCACTGCTTTCCAGCAATTCAAAATGCAGCGTCGATATGCTGTCACACCCAAACTCCGTGACGGAAGAATACACATACGTTCCTGTGGTGTCCAACGACATGCCGTTCCACAACAACGGCTCGCACGCCTCAAACGCTTCCTCGAATTGATACTCCTCGTGCACGGTCAAATCCAAGCTCACCGCGCTGTCACACCCATTGGGCAGCGTGAAGATCATGCTGTAATCGCCCGAGGTTGTAAGCAGGGTGTCGTTCCAAAGCAATTCGCCACAGGATTCTTCAACTTCCTGATATTCCAACACGCCAGGACCATTGCACACGCCGCACGAATCGTACGCGCCCACACAGTCGTCCTCGTCGTCACAAATGCCGTCGGCATCCTCATCCGCCGCGCAATCCCCACCGCACACACCCAAAGCGTCAAGCTGATTGCCGTCGCAATCGCAGTCCCCTGCGGGGATGTCTGAACATCCGCATTCATAGATCGCGCCAGGGCCGTTGCAGATGCCGCACGCATCGAGTGCGCCTACACAGTCGTCCACGTCGTCGCAGATGCCGTCCATGTCCGCGTCCGCCGCGCAATCCCCACCGCACACGCCCAAGGCGTCGAGCTGGTTGCCGTCACAATCGCAGAAGCCCGGTTCAATGTCTGAACATCCACATTCGTAGATCGCGCCAGGGCCGTTGCAGATGCCGCACGCATCGAGCTCGCCCACGCAGTCGTCGACGTCGTCGCAGATGCCATCGGCATCGGCGTCTGCAGCGCAGTCACCACCACACACGCCCAAGGCGTCGAGCTGATTGCCATCACAATCGCAGAAGCCCAGTTCAATGTCTGAACATCCACATTCGTAAATCTCTCCTGGGCCGTTGCAGATGCCGCACGAATCGTACGCACCCACGCATTCGTCCACGTCGTCGCAAATACCATCCATGTCCGCGTCCGCCGCACAGTCGCCGCCACAATCGCCCAAGGCGTCAAGCTGGTTGCCTTCACAATCGCAGAAGCCCAGTTCAATGTCTGAACATCCACATTCGTAAATCTCTCCTGGGCCGTTGCACACGCCACACGAATCGTACGCACCCACGCAGTCGTCCTCGTCGTCACAGATGCCGTCCG